>CAIQOY010000312.1 GCA_903873565.1 uncultured Actinomycetes bacterium | reverse complement strand
TGGTCGGGCAGGAGACCCAGTCGAGCCCGCGCCGGAAGGTGGCGGCCGCGAAGCCGGCGACGTCGGTGACGGCGCCGCCGCCGACCGCGCAGACGAGGTCGCGGCGCTCGAGCTCGTGCTCGGCCATGGCCCGCCAGAGGGACTCCACGGAGGCCGCGGTCTTGACCTGCTCGCCGCCGGGCAGCACCACGCGCGGGCCGAGGTCGGGGACGCGGTCCGCCACGGGGGCGTCGACGATCGTCAGGCAGCGGCGCCCGTCGGCCAGCTCGGCGAGGCGGTCGAGCGCACCGTGGCGCACGGTGCCCGCGTCGAGCGCGGCGCGCGCGGCCACGTCGGGCGGCGCGGCGGCGTCGACGACGGCGTCGGCGGCGGTCATGTACAGCGCGCGGCGCTGCAGGTGCAGGTCCTCGAAGCGGTGGCGGCTGACCGCGAGCGGGCGCGTGCCGGCGCCGCCGTCGGCCTCGACCCGCGCCCAGAGGACATCGAGCGGGGCGTCGAGCAGCAGCACGCGGCCCCGCTCGGCGAGCAGCTGGCGGGTGCCGTGGCGGCCGAGCGCCCCGCCGCCGAGCGCGATCACCCGGGCCTCGCCGCCCTCGACGAGCTCGCGCACCACCGACTCCTCGAGGTCGCGGAAGGCCTCCTCGCCGTCGCCGAAGAGGTCGGCGATCGAGCGCGACGTGCGCCGCTCGATCTCGCGGTCGACGTCGCAGAAGGCGCCGCCGCGGAGCTCGGCGAGGCGCGTGCCGACCGTCGTCTTGCCGGCTCCCATGAAGCCGACGAGGACGTCGGGGCGCGCGCTCACGGCGCCTCGGGCGACCAGGGGATCCGCGACAGGTAGTGCCGGTGCGCCGCGACGAAGTCCTCGATCGCGTCGCCGCCGAACTTCTCCTTGGCGGCGCGCGCGAGCTCGAAGGCGATCACGGCCTCGGCCACCACGGCCGCCGCCCAGATCGCGGTCGTGTCGGAGCGCTCGACCAGGGCCTCGGCCGGCTCGTGCGTGTCGAGCGACGCCGTCCTGAGCGGCTTCATCAGCGTCGGCAGCGGCTTCATGGCGATGCGCACGATCACGGGCTCGCCGTTGGTCATCCCGCCCTCGAGGCCGCCCGCGCGGTTCGTGTCGCGGCGGTAGCCGCCCTCGTAGCGGAGCTCGTCGTGGACCGCGCTGCCGCGCCGGGAGGCGTTGTCCCAGCCCTCGCCGATCTCGACGCCCTTCATGGCCTGGATCGAGAGCGCGGCGCCCGCGATGCGCGCGTCGAGCCGCAGCTCCTCGGAGGCGTACGAGCCGAGCCCGGGCGGGCAGCCGAAGGCGCGCACCTCGACGATGCCGCCGAGCGTGTCCCTGTCGCGCTTGGCGCCCTCGATCTCCTCGACCATCGCGGCGTCCGCGGCGGCGTCGAGGCAGCCGACCTGGCGCTCGTCGAGCACGCCGAAGTCGGCGGGGCCGAGGTCGCCGTAGGCGGGCGCCGCCACGGAGCCGACGCGCACGACGTGGCCGTGCACGCTGATGCCGATGCGGTCCAGCAGGTCCTTGCAGAGCGCGCCGACCGCGACGCGGGCGGAGGTCTCGCGGGCCGAGGCGCGCTCGAGCACGTCGCGCACGTCGGGCAGGTCGTACTTGAGGACGCCGGCGAGGTCGGCGTGGCCGGGGCGCGGCACGACGACCGTGCGAGTGCGGCGCGCGGCGATGTCGGCGAGCTCCTCCTCGGTCACCGGCCAGGCGCTCTGGGCGGCGCCCCAGTTCTCGTGGTCCCGGTTGCGCACGATCAGGGCGACGGGCCCGCCGATCAGCCGGCCGTGGCGCATCCCGCCGAGGATCTCGGCGTCGTCCGTCTCGATCGACTGGCGCGGGGAGCGCCCGTAGCCCGCCTGGCGGCGGCCGAGGTCGCGGCGCAGGCGCTCGCGGTCGGGCTCGAGGCCGGCGGGCAGCCCGCTGACCACGGCGACGATGCCGGGGCCGTGCGACTGGCCGGAGGTGACGAAGGACAGGGCCATTGCCCCGACAGGGTATCGGGCCGGGCCGCTCCGGCCCGTCAGCAGGCGGCTTGACAGGATGCCTTAGGTTCACCTAACGTCCGCGCGTCCCGAGCGTTAGGCTCCCCTCACGTCCGCCCGGAAGGACCCCGCCCCGATGCGCCGCACCGCCCCCGCCCTGCTCGCCCTCCTCGCCCTCGCGGCGGCCGCGCTGACCGCGGCCTGCGGCGGCTCCGACGGGGACGGCGGGAAGCTGGTGGTCTACTCGGGCCGCGAGCAGGAGCTGGTGGAGCCGCTCTACGCGCGGTTCACGGAGGACACGGGCATCGAGCTCGACGTGCGCTGGGGCGACTCGGCCGCGCTCGCCGCGACCATCCTCGAGGAGGGCGCCGCGTCGCCGGCCGACGTCTTCTACGCCCAGGACGCGGGCTCGATCGGCATCCTCGACGGCCTGCTCGCCGAGCTGCCGGCAGACGACCGCGCCCTGATCCCCGCCCGCTACCAGGACCCGGGCGGGCGCTGGATCGGCGTGACGGGCCGCGTGCGCGTGATGGCCTACAACACCGACCGCGTCGACCCCGGGTCGCTGCCGGGCTCCGTCCTCGCCCTCGCCGAGCCGGACTGGCCGCTCGGCCCGATCGGCGTGGCCCCCACCAACGCCTCCTTCGTCGGCTTCGTCAGCGCGATGCGCGAGACCCTCGGCGACGACGCCACGCAGGCCTGGCTCGAGGGCCTCGCCGCGCACGCCCGCTCCTACGAGAAGAACAGCCAGATCGTCGACGCGATCGCCTCGGGCGAGATCGACACCGGCCTCGTCAACCACTACTACCTCTACGAGAAGCTCGCCTCCGACCCCGGGGCGGCGGTGGCCAACCACTACTTCGACGGCGCCGACGTCGGCTCGTTCGCCAACATCTCCGCCGTCGGGGTCCTCGCCTCCTCGGAGCGCAGCGCCGACGCCCAGGCGCTCGTCGCCTGGCTCCTGACCGAGGGCCAGGTCTTCTTCGCCGCCGAGGCCGAGGAGCGCGAGTACCCGCTCAACGAGACCCAGCCCGGGCTCGAGGCCGCGGCGGACCTGCCCCCGCTCGCCGACCACGGCGGCCCCGACGTCGACCTCGGGCTGCTGGCCGAGGACGTCGAGGGCACGGTCCAGATGATCCGCGACGCGGGGCTCGTGAGCTGACCGGGGCGGCCGCACCGCGCGGCCGCCGGGCGCTCCTCGTCCTGGCCGCCCTGCCGGCGGTCCTGATCGCCGTCGCCCCGATCGCCTAC
>CAIQOY010000311.1 GCA_903873565.1 uncultured Actinomycetes bacterium | reverse complement strand
GGGTCGGGCGGCGGCGGCGGCGCCGGCTACTCCGCGGCCGGTGCGGCGGGGGGGACGGGCACGGCGGGGCAGGGCACGAACTGCAGCGCGGGCGGCACGAGCCGCAACCCGGGCACGGGCGGCGGCGCCACCGGTAACCCGACGGGCGCCACCGGCACCTTCACGGGCTCGTCGGTCGTCTACGCGACGGGCGGCACGGGCATGGGGGCCAGCACGCCGTCCGCGGTCGCCGCCAACCGCGGCCACGGCGGCCCGTCGAACACGGCCGGCGGCTCGGGCATCGTCGGCATCCGCTGGGCGACCGCAACCCCGACCGTGAGCGCCATCGCGGACCAGGCGACGAGCTCGAACACCACGATCTCGGGGATCGCCTTCACGGTGGCCGACGCCGACAACACGGCGGGGCAGCTGACGGTCAGCGCGACGTCCTCGAACACCACCGTCGTCCCGAACGCCAACATCACGATCGGCGGCACCAACCCCAACCGCACCCTGACGATCGTGCCCGCCTCGGGCCAGTCGGGCGCCGTCACGATCACCGTCAGCGTCACGGACGGCGCCTCGACCGGCACGCGCAGCTTCGTGCTCGCCGTCGGCGACGCCGTCAAGCCGACCTCGTCGGCGAGCTTCCCGAACGCCTTCACGACGTCGACGAGCCTGTCCCTCACCTACACGGCCTCCGACGTCAGCGGCATCGCCAGCATCCGGGCCTACTACGCGACCCTCGCCAACCTCTCCGACGAGACGCAGTGCGGCAGCCTCAACACCTCCGCGACGAGCGGCACCATCACCTGCAACCTGCCCGGGACGCAGGGGCTGTTCCGCCTCTACACGAGGGCCACGGACACGGTCGGCAACGTCGAGGACGCGCCCGCCACGGCCGACGACACGGTCACCTACGACACCGTCAAGCCGGTCTCCGCCATGAGCACGGCGACCCTCGAGACGCGCACCGTGACGATCTCCAACGTGGCGATCACGGTCACCGACGCCGGCCAGCCGGCGAGCGGCATCATGTACTACTCGACGAGCTCGAACATGGCGAGCGCGATGCAGTGCGGCACCTGGACCTCGACCGCCGCGTCCCTGTCGAGCCAGACCTGCACCCTCCCGGCCACGGACGGCCGCTACCACCTCGCGTCGCGTGCGACCGACGGGGCCGGCAACCAGGAGAACGCCAAGACCGCCGCGGACGACTCGATCATCCTCGACCGCGTCGCGCCGGTCACCAGCGGGACGATCGCCGCCACCCTCACCAACAACGTCGCCGTCCCGGTCGCGTACACGGCGTCCGACGCGAACACGATCGCCACGGTGACCGCGTACTACTCGACGGCCTCGAACCTGGCCTCGCCGGTGTCCTGCGGCTCGGCCTCCTCGGCGGCGACCAGCGGCACCGTCACCTGCACCCTGCCGTCCTCGAGCGCGACCTACTACGTCTACACGCTCGGGGCCGACCTCGCCGGCAACGCGGAGTCCGCCCCCGGCACGGCCGACGACTCGATCGTCCTCGACGTGACCGCGCCCGCGGCGCTCACGCCGGACCTCCAGACCGCCTCCGACACGGGCAGCTCGAGCACCGACAACGTGACCCGCACGACGACGCCCGCCTTCACCGTGTCGGGCTACGAGACGGGCGCCTCGATGACGCTGACGGCGGCGCGGACGGGCGCCTCCGACGTCACCTGCACCGTGACCGCGTCGAGCTGCACCCTGCCGACCCTGTCCGACGGCACCTGGACGATCACCGCCCGCCAGGTCGACCCCGCGGGCAACAGCTCGCCCGTCGGCACGTCGCTGACGATCACGGTCGACAACACCGCGCCCGCGGTGACCGCGTTCGCCTTCGACCAGGGCG
>CAIQOY010000310.1 GCA_903873565.1 uncultured Actinomycetes bacterium | reverse complement strand
GCGCCGCCACGGCGGCCGCGGCGATCGCTCCGACGGCGAGCAGGCGCCGGGGGGTCGCGGTGCCGCGGCGGGCGCGCGGCGCGCGGGCGCCCACGGCGAACGGACTTCCGGAATGCTGAGACCGCATGCCCATCCCAGTCTGTGCCCGCCGCCCGGGGCCGTCAACGCGGGGGCTGGGGAAATCCGGAGGTCCGCCTGCGGATGCCCATCCGCATCTGGGGGTTTCCGTAGTCGCGCCGTCGCGTCGACGCCGGCGCCGGCGTCGACGGGTCCCGCGGCAGCGGGGCGGGGGCTTGTGCGGAGTCCGGCGCGGCAGTAACGTACGCCGCTCACCCCTAAGGGAGGACTCCATGAACGATGACCAGTCTGCACGGGCCGCGGCGGATCTCTACGCGCGCGCGCTGACGGACGCCGATTTCAAGGCGCAGCTGGTGGCCGATGCGGCATCGGTGCTCCGCGCGGGGGGCCTGGACGTGCCCGAGGGCGTCGAGGTCAAGGTGGTTGAGAACTCGTCCTCGACGATCTACTTCGTCCTTCCCGATCCGGAGACCCTCACGGACGAGCTCCTTGCCTCCGCGAGCGGTGGTTCGACGGTCGGTACTGCCGGCACCAATGGGACCCTGGGCACCATCTGCGGTACGTTCGGATCCCTCGGCACCGCCGGGACGGCCGGCTCGGCCGCCGTCTGATCCTCTGGGGTCGCATGGGCGGATCGCTCGGGGGTTCGTGCGGGCCGGCGAGCGGGCGTTGAGTCGCGCCTCCGCCCGAAGGACTGGACATGGATACCGACCGGTCCGCACGGGCCGCGGCGGGGCTCCACGCGCGGGCGCTGATCGTTGTCGGCTTCGCGGCGCAGGTGATGGCCGATACGGCATCGGGGACACGCGCGGGGGGCCTCGACGTGTTCGAGGGCATGGAGATCACGGTGGTCGGGAACTCGGCCTCGATGGTCGACGTCGTCCCTTCCGATCGGGCGACCGTCACGGACGCGCTCCTCGCCGCCGCGAGCGGTCGATCGACGGACCGCATCGCGGTCACCCATGGGTTCCTGGGCACCATCTGCGCCTGCTGCTGATCCGACCTCTGACGTCGGGCCCTCCATCGTCCGGCGGGGGCGTGCGCGGGACGGGGCGGCCGCGGGCCTGGCGGGGCGATCGACGCGGAACCGCCCTGGGCGTCGCCCCGGTCGTCGAGCGGGGCCGCGCAGATCGACGGTGCGGGGCGTGATGCGCGGAAGGGCGGTGCGATCGTGATCGACCACCCGGAGTTCAACCCCGATTACGCCGTCGTCGTGGTGGAGGGCGAGGCGGCCTACCTCGTCTCCGAGCGCGGGCACGTCGTCGTGAAGGGGGCGGGACCCATCGCGGTCGCGCGTGCCATCCACGAGGGGGCGCCATCGGTGCGCGACCTCGTGGACGCGGACCTGATGCCGACGCAGGCTCTGTACCTGCTGCTCGCGCGCTGGGAGCACCTCTCCTACCTGCGCGAGCGCGGCGCGGCGACGCACCCATCGCTGACCCTCGCGGTGATCGCGCTCGCCGGGATCGACGGGGCGGCGATGCGCGCGGCGCTGACGGATGCCGGCCACGCGGTGGTCGATGCGGGCGATGCGCACGACGTGACGGTCGTGCTCGTCGACGACTACCTGAACACGGAGCTGCCCGATCTGAACGCGCGCCAGCTCGCGCTCGGCCGCCCGTGGCTCCTCGTCCGACCGGGCGGGCAGGTCATCTGGGCGGGCCCGTACCTGATGCCCGGCGAGACGGGGTGCTGGGAGTGCCTCGCCGATCGGCTGCGTCAGGCGCGGCAGGTGGAGACGTACCTCGGCACGCGCGTCGGGCACCTCGTCCACCCGCCATTCACGGCGGACCCGACGGCGATGGCCCTGGCCTCGGCGATCATCGTCGACTGGCTCCGTGGCCCCGTGACGCCGGCGCCGGGCTTCGGCACGGACCTCCGCACCTACGTGCGGGCGGACGGCACCGTGACGCGACACCATCTCGTGCGCCGCCCGCAGTGCCCCACCTGCGGCGACGGCACGCACACGCCGGACCGCCCCCCGCAGCCCGTCGTTCTGCAGCCGTCGCCGAAGGCCTTCCGCGCCGACGGCGGGCATCGGATGGCGGATCCCGTCGAGACGATCGCCAGGTACCAGCACCATGTGAGCCCGATCATCGGTGCGGTGACGGCCCTCGAGGTGACGCCCGTAGGCGAATCGCCCCTCGTCAACGTCGTCTTCGCGGGCCACAACCTCGCCATCCGGCGTGCCGACCTCGCCGGCCTGAAGTCGGGGCTCCGCCAGAGCAGCGCGGGCAAGGGCATCACCCCCGAGCAAGCCCGTGCGAGCGGGCTCTGCGAGGCGCTGGAGCGCTTCTCGGGCAACTACACGGGCACCGAACGTCGGCGCCGCGGCACCCTCGAGGCGCTCGGCGACCACGCGATCGACCCGCGCTCGCTGCTCCACTGGAGCGAGCGGCAGTACGCCGAGCGCCGGCCGGACGCCGGCACGGTCGACAGCTTCAACATCGTGCCCTTGCCCTACGACGCGGGCATGGAGATCGACTGGTCGCCGCTGTGGTCGCTCACCGACGGCGTGCACAAGTGGCTGCCGACGCAGATGCTCTACTACGGGTACCCCTTCCCGCCGGAGCAGTTCTTCGCGTGGGGGGACTCCAACGGGAACGCCGCGGGCAACACGCTCGAGGAGGCGATCGCCCAGGGGTTCTTCGAGCTGGTCGAGCGCGATGCCGTCGCGCTGTGGTGGTACAACCGCCTGCGGCGGCCGGCCGTCGACCTGGCCTCGTGCGACGACCCCTACGTCGGCAATCTGGTCGATGTCTACGCGTCGCTCAACCGCGAGGTCTGGGCCCTCGACCTGACCAGCGATCTCGGCATCCCCGTCGTCGCCGCCATTAGCAGGCGCATCGACCGGGCGCCGGAGGAGATCCTCATCGCCTTCGGCGCGCACTTCGATCCGCGCATCGCCCTCGTCCGCGCGCTGACGGAGATGAACCAGTTCCTGTCGGCGGTCATCGACGTCGATCGCGACGGCCGCTACGCCTTCCAGGATCCGGAGTCGGTGCACTGGTGGAAGACGGCGACGCTCGAGCGCGAGCCGTACCTCGTGCCGGCCGACGGCGCGGCCACCCGGATCGGCGACTGGATCGATCGCTCCACGGACGACAGCGCCGACGACGTCCGCCTCGCTCAGCGCATCGTCGAGGAGCGGGGGATGGAGTTCCTCGTCCTCGACCAGACCCGCCCCGACATCGGCCTGCCGGTCGCGAAGGTCGTCGTTCCGGGGCTGCGCCACTTCTGGGCGCGGCTCGGGCCGGGGCGCCTCTACGACGTGCCCGTCGAGATGGGCTGGCTGCCGGCCCCGCTCGCGGAGGATGAGCTCAACCCCATCGGAATCTTCGTCTAGGGGGAGGGAACGACGCGCGTGGGCACCGGTTCGGCAGCGCGGGGGCAGGGGGGCGGGGGGCGATCGGACCGCGTCGCCTACCGGTTGGCGCCGGCGGTGCAGGTCAGCGAGCACGAGGGCGAGCGGTTCCTGATCGGCGATGGCAGCGCCTGGCGGGTCCCGCCTGCGTTCCTCCCCGCGGTCGGCCTGCTCGGCGAATGGCGCACGGAAGACGAGCTCTGCGCTGAGGTCGGGTTCGACGGCCGGGTCGCCACCCTGGTGGCGCTGCGGCGCCTGGCCGGTCTCGGGTACCTCGGTCAGGAGCTGCGTGATGCGGAGGAGCGGCCGTTGATCCGGGTGCTGCAGGTCGGCGGGACCCTGCTCAAGGACCTGCGTGCCCTGCACGAGCCCGTCGGGATCTCGCGCTTCGCCGTGATGCGCGTCGAGGATGGCGTCCTCGTCGTCGAGCGGCCGGGGGAGCACGTCGTCCTGTCCTGCCCGGACGGGCGCGTGCGGACGCTGCTGATGCGCCTGGTGGAGGAACCGGAGGCCGCGGCCGGCGACCGCGCGGGACTCGACCCGGAGGACGCCGGCCTGATCGCGTCCGCCCTCGTCGAGGCCGGCATCGCGCTGCCCCGGACGGAGGCCGCGGGCCTGCCCGAGGCCGACGATCCGCGCCTCCGGCCGTGGAAGTGGCACGACGTCGCGGCCCACTTCCGCTCCCGGCGCGGGCGGCACCGGTCCCCGGCGCACGCCACCTACCACCTGCTCGGCCAGCAGCCCCCGGAGCCGGCGGTCAAGCCGCCGATGGGCACGCGCGTCATCGACCTCCCCGTCCACGACATCGACGCCCTGCGCGCGACCGACATGACCCTGACCGAGGCCGTCGAGCAGCGCTTCGCGGGCCGTGACCACGACGAGCACCCTCTCGACCTCGACCAGCTCGGCGAGCTCCTGTTCCGGAGCGCACGGGTGCGGTGGCTGTCCGCCGCGACCGACGAGACCCTCTACGACCAGACCAGCCGGCCCTATCCGAGCGGCGGGGCCACCTACGACCTCGAGCTCTACCTCACGGTCGAGCGCTGCGACGGGCTCGAGCCGGGGCTTTACCACTACGACCCGGATCGGCACGCCCTCGAGCACCTCAGCGGCCCCACCGCGGCGACGGAGGGGATGCTGGCCGATGCGATGGGGGCGACCGGCGGACAGGTGCGCCCGCAGGTGCTGGTCACGGTGGCCAGCCGCTTCGCCCGGATCAGCTGGAAGTACGAGGGCATGGCCTACGCGACCACGCTGCGCAACGTCGGCGCCCTCTACCAGACGCTCTGGCTCGTGGCCACGGCGATGGGCATCGCCTGCTGCCCCCTCGGCAGCGGGGACGTCAGCGCCTTCGCCGAGGCCACCGGCCTCGACCCCCACGTGGAGTCCAACGTCGGCGAGGTGGCGCTCGGGCGGCTCGCGCCCGACGCCCGACGCGGC
>CAIQOY010000309.1 GCA_903873565.1 uncultured Actinomycetes bacterium | reverse complement strand
TGCACGACCTCGGCCACGACGGCGCCCGCGCGAAGCACCTCGAGCGGGTGCGCGCGCTCGAGAGCGCGGCGGCCGGGTGAGCGACGGCCCGCAGGCCGGCCACGACCACCTGACCTGGGTCGGGCACGGGACGGTCGTCGTGGCGATGGGCGGCGCGCGCGTGATCGTCGACCCGGTGCTGCGCCCGCGGATCCTCCACCTCAAGCGCTTCCACCGCATCCCCGCCGCCGCGCTGCGCGGGCTCGATGCCGTGCTGATCACCCACCAGCACCACGACCACCTCGACCCGCCGTCGCTCGAGCGGCTCGGCAAGGACCTGCCCGTGATCGTCCCCCGGGGCGCCGCCGGCACGCTGCGCCGCAAGCGCTTCACCCGCGTCTCGGAGATCGCCGAGGGCGAGCGAGTGACGATCGGCGGGATCGAGGTGCTGGCCACGCCGGCCGCCCACGACGGCAAGCGCGACCAGCCGCTCGGCCCGCACGCCGACCCGATCGGCTACCGGATGGAGGCCTACCGCAGCGTCTACGTGGCCGGCGACACCGACCTCTTCGACGGCATGGCCGCGATCGGGCCCGTCGACGTCGCCTGCCTGCCCATCTTCGGCTGGGGCCCGGGCCTCGGCCCCGGCCACATGGACCCGGCCCGCGCGGCCGAGGCGGCCCGCCGCCTGAAGGCCCGGATCGCGGTGCCGATCCACTGGGGCACGCTCTGGCCGATCGGCCGCGGCGAGCCGCCGCGGGAGCCGGCCGACGCCTTCGCGGCGGCGATGGCGGAGACGGCGCCGGCCTGCGAGGCCCGCGTCCTCCAGCCCGGCGGGACGCTGGCCCTCGACGGGCCCTAGACGAGCCGCTCGAGGGGCCAGTCGACGCAGGCGGGGCTGGCCGTCGCCAGCGCCGCGACCTGCTCGTCGTGGCAGGTGAAGTAGATGACCTGGTGGCGGGTGGCGAGGTCCGCGATCACGCGGGCGCCGCCCGCGCGCCGCTCGGGATCGAGGTGGGTCAGCACGTCGTCCATGATCACGGGCAGCTCGACGCCGCCCGCGGCGCGCATCTCGTCGACGAGGCCGGCGCGCAGGCACAGGTAGACGAGGCCGACGGTGCCCTGCGAGAGCTCGGTGAAGGGGATGCGGTCGCCGTCCCGGCCGATGATCTCGGAGCGGGCGCCCGCCCGCTCGCCGTCCGGCATCCGGATCTCGGTCCAGGCGCCGCCGGTGGCGATGCCGATCTGCTCGGCGGCGCGCCGCAGGACGCCCGGCTGGTGCTCCTCGACGAAGCGGTCCCGCGCCCGGGCGAGCACGTCGTGGGCGAGCCGCACGGTCAGCCAGCGGTCCGCGATGTCGTGCAGGTCGGCCTCGGCGTCGGCGAGGGCCTGCGCCGCCGCCGGCACGTCGGCGGACTCGCCGGCGCGGTCGGCGAGCGCCCGGACGCCGCCCAGCGCGCGGTTGGCGTCGGCGAGCTCCTCGTCGCGCAGGAACGCGATCCTCGCCTCGGCGACCTCGAGCTCGGCCTCGGTCGCGGCCGGGTCGAGCGGATCCGCCGCGGCGGGGTCGTCGCCGCCGAGCGCGACCACCTCGGCCTGCGCGGCCTCGAGCTCGAGCCGGTGGGCCTCGACCTGGGCGGCGTGGCGGGCGGATGCGGCCATCGCCTCGTCCACGGCGCGCAGCGCCTCGTCGATGCGGGCGCCGAGGAGCACGGGATCCGCGGGCGCCTCGACGCCGGCGGCGGCGAGCGCCTCGGCGGCGCGCTCGCGGATCCGCCGGTCGGCGGCGTCCTCGTCGGCGGCGGCCCGGGCGGCCTGCGCCGCGACGCGCTCGGCCGCGCGCGCCTGCGGGCAGCCCGTC
>CAIQOY010000308.1 GCA_903873565.1 uncultured Actinomycetes bacterium | reverse complement strand
GCCGCTGGTATCGTGCGGCCGCGCGGCGAGGTAGCTCAGTTGGTAGAGCACGCGACTGAAAATCGCGGTGTCCCCGGTTCGAGCCCGGGCCTCGCCACTCTCCCACGCACGGGCGCGCGACCGGGCCGCTCGGCGTCGGCCCCCGGCGCGTGCCGGCGCCGGATGCGTGCGGATCCGGCGCAACGCGTTCGAGGCCGTCGCACCCCGGGCACAAAGTGGTCAGATAGGATGACTATATGGCTGCCGCCGACCTCCCTGAGTCCATCGCCATCACCGAATGCAAGGCGCACCTGCTGCGCCTCGCCGACGACGTCGCGCGCACGGGTCGCTCGATCCTCGTGACGCGCCACGGCAAGCCGCTGGTCCGCATCACGCCAGCCGAGGAGCCGAAGCCCGCCTCGCTGAAGGGGAGCATCCGCCAACGCGTGAGCGACGAGGAGTTCATCGCGCCGTTCCCCGAGAAGTGGGACTCGGATCCGTGGTGGATGGCCGATGCGTGACGCCGACGTCGTCGTTGACACCCACGTCTGGATCTGGTCGGCCGCCGAGGAGGACGCGCGCATCGGTCGCAGCGCCCGTCGTGCCCTGAGGCACTCGTCCTCCGCCCACGTCCCCGTGATCTGCCAGATGGAGGCCGCGACCATGTTCGAGGCAGGCCGCATGGACAGCGACATGCCGGCCGCCGAATGGCTCGAGGCGGCGCTCGCCGTGCCGCCGTTCGCGGTGTCGCCGCTGACGCCTCGGATCGCGGCCACCGCAGCGGCGCTCGGCCGCGAGGGCTTCCACGGCGACCCGGCCGACCGCATGATCTACGCCACCGCGCGCGTGCTCGACGTGCCGCTCCTGACGGCTGACCGGCGGATCCGCGACTTCGACCGCTCGCTGCCGCGCTCGCGGGGGCGGCGCGTGGTCTGGGACTGACCGCTACCGCGCGGTGATCCGGACGGGGAACTCCTTGAGCCCGTTGGTGAAGTTCGAGACCAGCCGGCGCTCGGGGCCGGTCTGCTCGATCGACTTCAGCCGCGGGAACAGCTGCTCGTAGAGGACCTGGATCTCGAGGCGCGCGAGGTGCGTGCCGATGCAGTAGTGGGGGCCGCCGCGGCCGAAGGCGAGGTGCTCGTCCTTCTTGCGCGTGAAGTCGAGCCGGTGCGGGTCGGGGAACGCGCTGGGGTCGCGGTTGGCGGCCGCGAACCAGACCACGACGCGCTCGCCCTCCTTGATCTCGACGCCGTGCAGCTCGGTGTCGGCCGTCGCCGTGCGCCGGAAGTGCCAGACCGGCGAGGCGATGCGCACCAGCTCGTCCACGGACTGCGGGGTGACGCCGCCCGGGGCGCTGAACTCCGCCATCGCGCGCTCGTCGCGCAGGAGGGCGAGCAGGCCGAGCGCCATCGACTGGCGCGTGGTCTCGTTGCCGGCCACGACGAAGAGGGCGAAGTTGTTGTCGAGGTCGCGGTCGCCCAGGGGGCAGCCGCCGATCTCCATGGTGGCGAGGATCGAGAGCACGTCGTCCTCGGGCTCGGCCCGACGGCGGTCGATCGTCTCGCGGCCCATCGCGCAGAGCTCGGCGGCGGCCTCGCTGCCGAACGGCAGGTACTTGTAGGCCTCGGCCTCGGGCGATCCGACGACGTACTTGGCGATCTCCGGATCGGAGTCGATGATCATCCGGTCGCCGAGCTCGATGAAGCGGTCCCACTGGCTCTCGGGCAGCCCCAGCAGCGTGCCGAGCACGCGGATCGGGATCAGCGCGGCGACGTCGTGGACCCAGCAGATGTCCTGCTTCTCGAAGGCCTCGTCGAGCACCCCGTCGACGATCCCGCGCAGCTGGTCGGTGTAGCGCGCGATCGACTTGGGCGTGAAGTCGCGGGCGAACGGGCGGCGCCACTCGCTGTGCAGCGGCGGGTCGGTCTCCATGAAGTTGCGACGCGCCTCGAGCACGTCGGGCTCGACCGCGCCGATGCGGGCGGAGCCGCCGACCTGCGACGAGAAGAGGGTCGCCTGCTTGAGGACGTGGAGCACGTCGTCGTACGTCGTGACGCACCAGAAGCCGTCGCCGTCGGGCTCCGGGTGGCGGTAGACGGGCGCGTGCTCCTGCAGCCACGCGAACACGTCCCAGGGCTCGCGCTCCGCGAACATGCGGTGGTCGAGCAGATCGAACTCGGGTGCCTCGATGGCCGCCAACGCCTGCCTCCGTACCGGGGGGATGGCCGCAGCCTACAAGATTGGATCCAAAATGCAACGG
>CAIQOY010000307.1 GCA_903873565.1 uncultured Actinomycetes bacterium | reverse complement strand
GCGGCTGGTCAACGCCGACTGCATGGTGGTCTGCATGGCCCCGAAGCTGGCGCCGCACGTCGCGGCGATGCGCGCGGCCTGCGCGGAGGCGATGGGCTCTACGCCCGACCGCGTCTCGATCCGCGCCACGGGCACGGACGGGCTCGGGTTCACGGGCCGCGGCGAGGGCATCGCGGCCCAGGCCGTGGTCCTGATCGAGCGCTAGGCCTCGGCGCCGCCGGCCGGGATCGGCGGCAGCTGGAAGCCGCCCATCTCCTGGAGCCGGTCAATCCGCTCCTGCAGCGGCGGGTGGGTGTCGAAGAGGCCGCCGACGGAGGAGCGCAGCCCGCGGTGGTCGCGCAGCGGCGACTCGATCCAGAGGTGCGCGGTCGCGCGGTTGACGTGCTGCAGGGGGTGCTGGTCGACGGCCAGCTTGTAGAGCGCGCGAGCGAGGCCCTCCGGATCGCCGGTCAGCTCGGCGGCGGTGGCGTCGGCGAGGTACTCACGGCGGCGCGAGAGCGCCATCTGGAGGAGCGCGCCGCCGATCGGGGCGAGGATGATCGCGGCGATGGCGATGATCGCGCCGATCGGGTTCTGGTTGTTCGAGTTGCGGCCGCCGCCGAAGACGGTGGCCCAGAGCAGCATGTCGGCGATCATCGAGATCACGCCGACCATCACCGCGGCCAGCGTCATCAGGCGCACGTCGCGGTTGCGGACGTGGGCGATCTCGTGCGCCATCACGCCCTCGAGCTCGCGGCGGTCGAGCAGGGCGAGGATGCCGGTGGTGGCGGCCACGTAGGCCTTCTCGGGGGTGCGGCCGGCCGCGAAGGCGTTGGGCGCGGCGTCGTCGATCAGGTAGATGTCCGGGGTCTTGGCGAGGCCCGCGGCGATCGCCGCGTTCTCGACGGTGCGGTACAGCTCGGGCGCCTCCTCCTTCGACACGGGGCGGGCGCCGCTCGCCGAGGCGACGATGGAGCCGGCCGCGACGTAGGCGAAGATGCCGTAGCCGACGGCGACGAGGGCCATGATCAGGCCGAAGCCCTGCCCGAAGAAGACGTAGACGGCGGCGACGACCAGCGCCACCAGCACGATGAACAGGAACAGCACCAGGACGGTGCGCATGCGGGCCGAGCGGATCTGCTCCTGGAGGGTCATCCGGCGATCTCGACCTTGACCGGGTCGCGCTCGGCGTCGTCCTCGATCCGGTAGAACTCGCGCGGCGCGAAGCCGAAGGTGCCGGCGATCGCGCTGGCCGGGAACGACTGCTGCTTCGTGTTGTAGCGCTGCACGACGTTGTTGTAGTACCGGCGCGCGGCGGCGATCTTGTCCTCGGTGTCCGACAGCTCGGTCTGGAGCAGCGTGAACGACTCGACCGCGCGCAGCTCGGGGTAGGCCTCGGCCACGGCCAGGAGCCCCCCGAGGGCGGAGCGGGTCTCGCCGTCGGCGGCGGCCTTGTCGCCGAGGGTGCGCGCCTCGAGGGCGTGGGCCCGGGCCGCGGTGACGCGCTCGAAGGCCTCCTGCTCGTGGGCGGCGTAGCCCTTGACGGCCTCGACGAGGTTGGGGATCAGGTCGGCGCGGCGCTTGAGCTGGATGTCGATCGAGGACTCGCCCTGCTGGGCCTCGTTGCGCAGGCGCACGAGGCCGTTGTAGGTGAGGACGAGCCAGACGAGGACGACGAGGACGATCGCGCCGACGATGATCAGGATCGTGGTCATGGGATCAGGCTGCTCTTCGCGGGGAGGGGGCGGGCGGCCCGGACGGGCGCCTGCAGCCCCAAGCGTACAGCCGCGGGCGCCGCGGCCCGGGGTGCGCTCACCCCGGCAGGGCCAGCACGCCGTCCCGCTCGGCGGCGAGGCCGTCGCGCACGAGCGCCGCCGCGATCTCCGGATCGGCCTCGGCGAGGGGGACCGGCCCCTCGCGCAGGCGGTCGAGCAGGCGCCCGCGGGCCTGCCGGCGCGAGCCCTCGAACGGCGCCTGGCGGCGGGCCGGTTCGAAGCGCAGGCCGCGGCTCGGGCAGCCGTCGGCGAGCGGGCAGCGCTCGCAGCGCGGGATGCGGGCCAGGCAGACGGTGGCGCCGAGGTCGAAGAGGCCCTGGGTGAGGTCGTGGGCGCGGCCGGGCGGCGGCTCGAGCGATGCGCCGCCGAGCGCGCGGTCGAGGATCCGGCGCACGTTGACGTCCTCGGGGATGACGTCGTGGTCGAAGCAGATCGCGCAGACCGCGGCGGCCGTGTACGGGCCGACGCCGGGCAGCCGCCGCCAGCCGGCGACGTCGTCGGGCACGCCCTCGTCGGCGAGGACCCGGCAGGCGCGGTGCAGGTTGACGGCGCGGCGGTTGTAGCCGAGCCCCTGCCAGGCGGAGATCACGTCGGCGACGGGCGCGTCGGCGAGGTCGCCGGCGGTCGGCCAGCGCGCGAGCCAGGCGGTCCAGCACTCGATCACCCGCTCGACCTGCGTCTGCTGGAGCATGACCTCCGAGACGAGGATCGCGTAGGGGTCGCGGGTGCGCCGCCAGGGCAGGTCGCGGCCCTCGTCGGCGTACCAGGCGAGGACGCGATCGGCGAGCTCGGCGGGCGTCAGCGGCACACCCGCAGGCTAGTGCGGGCGCACCCCGCGCGGATCCGCGCGCCGCAGTTGACTAAGTAGACTACCATATCGGGCACGATGGACGACGTGGTCAACGTGCACGAGGCCAAGACGCACCTCTCGCGCCTGCTCCAGCGGGTGGAGGCGGGCGAGGAGATCGTGATCGCGCGCGGCGGGACGCCGATCGCGCGGATCGTGCCGATGCCCGCG
>CAIQOY010000306.1 GCA_903873565.1 uncultured Actinomycetes bacterium | reverse complement strand
GTCGAAGGCGCCGATCGCGAAGCCGTGCAGGGTGGCGATCAGGAGGATCGCCGCGGCCCCCACGGCGAAGGTGACGAGGTAGAGCCCGATGAAGGCGGTCGCGCCCTGCAGCGCCGCCTCGCGCACCGGCCGGCCGTTCTGGCGCACCGGCAGCACCGCCTCCGGGTGCACGGCGGTCTCGATGTCGCGGCGGGCGCTGCCCAGCGCCAGGCGGATCCGCAGCACCTTGATCGAGCCGGACGTGGAGCCCGCGCAGCCGCCGATGAACATCGCGGCGAACAGGATCAGGAGCGCGAACGGCGCCCAGACGGCGAAGTCCTGGCTGGCGAAGCCGGTGGTGGTCATGATGGTGATGACCTGGAAGGCCGCCTGCCCGAACGCCGAGATCCAGCCGGCGTCGGTGGTCGCGAGCAGCGCGATGGCGACGAGGATCGAGAGGACCGCGAGGATGCCGACGTACCACCGGAACTCCCCGTCGCGCGGCGCCGCGCGCAGGTCGCCGCGGGCGGTGCGGTACCAGAGCGCGAAGTTGGCGCCGGCGATGACCATGAAGACCGCGACGAGCAGCTGCGAGACCCAGCCGAACGACTCCATCGAGCGCGGCTCGGGCGAGAACCCGCCGGTCGACATCGTGGTGAAGGTGTGCGCGATCGCGTTGTAGAGGTCCATGCCCTGGCCCGGGTCGATCAGCCCCACGACCCAGAGGGCGGCGGCGAGCGCTGCGCTGAGGCCCACGTAGACCAGCCACAGCCGGATCGCCGTGTCGCGCAGGCGCGGCGTCAGCTTCTCGGCGTCGGGACCGGGCGCCTCCTGCTGGAGCAGCGCCTTGCCGCCGGGGCCCGACTGGTTGAGCACGGCGATCGCCAGGACGATGATGCCCATCCCGCCCAGCCACTGGGTCAGGGAGCGCCAGAACAGGATCGCCTCGGAGTGCGAGGCGATGTCCCCCATCACGCTGGCGCCCGTGGTGGTGAAGCCGCTCATCGCCTCGAAGTAGGCGTCGACCGGGGCCCGGATGTCGCCGCCGTCGAGCATGTAGGGCGCGGCGCCGAGCAGGGCCGCGGCGAGCCAGGTCAGGGCCACCCCGGCGAAGGCCTCGCGCACGCCGACGTCGTTCGAGCGGCGCCCGGCCAGCCGCTCCACCGTGAAGCCGGCGGCGATGCCGACGACCAGGGGGATCAGGAAGGGGCGCAGGCTGTCGCCGTAGATCAGAGCCACGACGATCGGGGCGACGAGCGCGAGGCTGAGCCACTTCACGATCAGCCCCACGAGGCTGAGGGTGGCGCCGAGGTCGACCCTGAGGCGGCCCGGTCGCGGCGGCGCGACGGCCGCCGCGCTCACAGCGTCCGCTCCAGGCCCTGCACGCGGTGGGCCTCGGCGAGGATGATCGCCGAGTCGCCGGCCTGCAGCGCGTCGTTGCCGCGCGGGAAGATCACCTGCGGGCCGCGCACGATCGCCCCCACGATCGCGCCCTCGAGGGGGCGGTCGCGGAACGGCCGGCCGATCACCTCGCTGGTCGGCCGGATCTCCAGCTCGAGTACCTCGACGCGGTCGTTCTCCAGCATCGCGAACCCGCGCGTGCGCGGGTCGTGCGTGAAGCGCACGATCTCCTCCGCGACCACGAGGCGCTGGTTGAGGGCGTGGTCGACGCCGACCCGCTCGAAGATCGGGACGTAGTCGGGATCGCCGACCACGGCGACCGCGACGCGCACCCCGAGCGACTTGGCCAGCAGGCTGATCAGGAGGTCCCGCTCGTCGCGCTCGGTGCAGCAGATCACGGCATCGGCACGGCCCACGTTCTCGCGCTGCAGGAAGCCCGAGTCGGTGGCGTCGGCGCAGAACACGTCGGCCTGCGCGATCTCCTCCGCGCAGATCCGGGCGACCGCCTCGTCGGCGTCGATGATCCGCACGCGCAGGCCCTGGCCGCAGAGCGTGCGGGCGATCGTGCGGCCGGTCGTCCCGCCGCCCACGATCACGACCTCCTTGATGTCCTCCACGTCGCGGCGGGCGAGCCGCAGCGCCCACTCGCGGCTGGCGGCCGGCGAGGCGATCAGCACGATGCGGTCGCCCTCCTCCACCACGTCGTTGCCCCCGGGGATCAGCACGCGGTCGGCGCGGATCAGCGACGCGATCACGCTCTCGTCGGGGACCCGCAGCTCGGCGATCCGCCGGCCCACGATGTTCTCGGCGGCGTCGGCGTGCACCTCGAACTCGACCATCTCGGCCCGCCCGTCGGCGAACATGTCCGTCTGCAGCGCGCCGGGCATGCCGATCGCCCGCGACACGGCCTGCGCGATCTCGTTCTCGGCCGAGATCATCACGTCGACGGGCAGCTCGCCCGCCCGCCACGCCGACAGGTACTCGGCGCTCGAGGTGCGCACGAGGATCCGGCCCTTACACAGGGCGCGGGCCTGCAGCGCGGCCACGATGTTGATCTCGTCGCGGTCCGTGGCCGCGATCACGAGGTCCTGGCTCGCGATGCTCGCGTTCTGCATGGCGGCCCGCGAGGTGCCGTTGCCGACGACGGTGAGGACGTCGTAGCGGGCGCCGATGGTGTTGAGGTGCTCGCCGTCGACGTCGATCACGGTCACGTCGTGTTGGGCGTGCAGGGCGGCGACCACGCTCGCCCCCACCCGACCGGCTCCGATCACCAGGATGCGCACCGGAACACCATACCGCCCGCATTCCGGGTGCGCGCTATCCTTGTCGGGCTCAATGCGCCGATCACCTTCAGCTACCAGCCATGCCCCGCATCCGCCGACCCCGGCTCTCCGCCGCGTCCGTGACGGCTCCCGCCGCCCTGGAGCCGCGCGTGAGCGTGCTCGAGCAGGGCGGCCTGCGCTGGATCCAGATCGAGTCGCCCGGGCCCGCTGAGATCGCCTGGCTCGAGGAGGAGTTCTCCTTCCACGAGCTCGACCTCGAGGACGTCCGCTCCCGCCGCCAGCGGCCGAAGGTCGACGACTACCAGGACTACCTCTTCCTGGTCCTCCACTTCCCGTGGTACGACAAGGCCTCGGGGCGCCTGTTCCCCGCCGAGGTCAACGCCTTCATCGGCCGCGACTTCCTGATCACGATCCCGAACGTCCCGCTGAAGCCGGTCCGCAACGTGTTCCGGCGGCTCGAGGCCAACGAGGAGGAGCGCGCCGAGTGGTTCGCCAAGGGCTCGGGCTTCCTCTTCTACGAGGTGCTGGACTCGCTCTACGGCTACTGCTTCCCGATCCTCGACCAGATCGGGCGCAAGCTCGAGGAGATCGAGGACCACATGTTCGAGCGCGACCCCGACGAGTCGATCGTGCGCCAGATCTCGAACGTCAAGCAGGAGATCATCTCCTACCGCAAGATCACCAAGCCGCAGCGCCCCGTGCTGCGCCAGCTCGAGCGCGCCGGCGAGCGCTTCCTCGCCAGCGAGGACCTCGACATCTACTACGACGACCTGATCGACTCCGCGGAGCGCATCTGGGACCTCCTCGAGAACTACAAGGAGGTCGTGGAGGCCCTCGAGACCACCAACGAGACGGCGATCTCGCACCGCCAGAACCGCGTGCTGCGCGTGCTCACCGTGCTGACCGTGGTGTTCCTGCCGGTCACCTTCATGACCAACCTGTTCGGCATGAACGTGCCCGTGCCGTTCGACCACACGGTGGGGGCCTTCTTCGCGATCGGCGGCGTCCTGCTGGCCGCGATCCTCGCGCTGCTCGGCGTGTTCCGCTGGTTCCGCTGGCTGTGACGGCCTAGCCCCGCGGCGAGCGGATCGACGTGCCCGCCGCCGTCTCGGCGATGCGGGTCACGGCGAGCTCGCCCGTCTCGGGCCCGAAGCGGTCGATCGCCGCGCCGAAGCGCGCCCGGGCCGCCGCGGCGAAGTCGCTCGCGTAGCCGACCTCCGCCTCGAGCTCGCCGATCAGGCGCAGGTCCTTGACGCAGAGGGCGAGCGTGAACGACGGGTCGTCGTCGTCCGCCAGGATGTTCGGGAGGTCGTGGCGCGCGACCCACGAGTTGGCCGCGCAGTCGATGCCGCGGACGAGCTCCGCGTAGCGGTCGATGTCGACGCCGCAGCGGGTGGCGAGGCTGAGCGAGTCCGACAGCGCCGCCACGTGGATGAACCAGAGCATGTTGGTCAGGAGCTTCGACGCCGTGCCCGCGGGCGGCGGGCCGAGGTGGGCGATCTCCGCGCCCATCGCCTCGAGCTGCGGCCGCGCGGCGGCCAGGGCCGCGTCGCTCGCGCCGCACATGAAGGTGAGCGTGCCGGCGGCCGCTCCGTCGGCGGCGCCGGTGACGGGGCCGTCGACGTGCAGGATCCCGTGCTCGGCGCAGGCCGCGTCGAGCCGGCGCGCCATCTCCAGGTCGACGGTGGAGGCGTTGACGAGCGCCGCGCCCGCGCGCATGCGCCCGAGCAGGCCGTCCGGGCCCATGCAGATCGCCTCCACGTGCTGCGGCGCCGGGACGGACAGGATCACGACGTCCTCCGCGACGGGACCGGGCTGCGCGGCGCGCGCGCCCTCCCCGACGAGCTGGTCGACGCGGGCGGCGTCGATGTCGTCCACGACGAGGTCGAAGCCGTGCTGGAGCAGGTTGCGGGCCATGCCGGATCCCATGGATCCGAGGCCGATGAGGCGGGTGGCGGTCATGCCGCGACCGTATCCCGCCCGTCGCCCGGGCCCCAAGCCCCCGGGCGCGCGCGTCTCACGCGGTGGAATCCGCGCGCCGCGGCGTGCCGCGTCGTGGAACGGCTAGTCCTTGCCGTCGAGGGACAGCACGCTCAGGAACGCCTCCTGGGGCACCTCGATCGCGCCGACGTACTTCATGCGGTTCTTCTTGCCCTTCTTCTGCTTCTCGAGCAGCTTGCGCTTGCGCGTGATGTCGCCGCCGTAGCACTTCGAGAGCACGTCCTTGCGCTTGGCCTTGATCGTCTCGCGGGCGATCACGCGGCTGCCGATCGCGGCCTGCACGGGCACGTCGAAGAACTGGCGCGGGATCAGCGTGCGCAGGCGCTCGACCAGCGCGCGGCCGGCCTCGTAGGCCTTGTCGCGGTGCACGATGATGCTGAGCGCGTCGACGGGCTCGCCGTTGAGCAGGATGTCGACCTTGGCCAGGTTCGAGCCGCGGTAGCCGATCATCTCGTAGTCGAAGGAGGCGTAGCCCTTCGTGCGGCTCTTGAGCTGGTCGTAGAAGTCGAGCACGATCTCCGCCAGGGGCAGCGCGTAGGAGAGCTGCACGCGGGTCGGCGACAGGTAGTCCATCTTCTCGAAGTCGCCGCGGCGGTCCTGGCAGAGCTCCATGATCGTGCCCACGAACTCCTTCGGCACGATCACCGTGGCCCGCACGTAGGGCTCCTCGACGTGCTCGATCGAGTTCGCCGGCGGCATGTCGGACGGGTTGCGCACCTCGACCGCCTCGCCGCCCGTGGTGAGGACGTCGTAGAGCACGTTCGGGGTCGTGGCGATCAGGTCGAGGTCCCACTCGCGCTCGAGCCGCTCGCGCACCACGTCCATGTGCAGGAGCCCGAGGAAGCCGCAGCGGAAGCCGAAGCCGAGCGCCTGCGACGACTCGGGCTCGTAGACCAGCGAGGCGTCGTTGAGCCGCAGCTTCGCGAGCGCGTCGCGCAGGTCCTCGTACTGCTCGCCGTCCGAGGGGAAGAGCCCGGCGAAGACCATCGGCTTGACGTCGACGTAGCCCGCCAGCGCATCCTGGGCGGGGCGCGCGGCGTCCGTGAAGGTGTCGCCCACCTTGACCTCGGCGACGTCCTTGATGCCGGTGATGACGTAGCCGACCTCGCCGACGCCGAGGCGGCCCGTCGGCGTCATCTGCGGCGCCATCACCCCCACCTCCTCGATCGACTGCGTCTGGCCGGTGGCCATCGAGCGGATCGTCATGCCGGAGGTCAGCGCGCCGTCGACGACGCGCACGTAGGCCACGACGCCGCGGTACTGGTCGTAGACGGAGTCGAACACCAGCGCCCGGGCCGGGGCGGCCGGGTCGCCCGCGGGCGGCGGCACGCGCTCGACGATCGCGTCGAGGACGTCGGCGACGTTGAGGCCGCTCTTGGCGGAGATGCGCACGACCTGCGCCGCGTCGTCGCCGAGGAACTCGGCGGTCTCCTGCGCGACCTCGTCCGGGTAGGCGGCCGGCAGGTCGACCTTGTTGACCACCGGCACGATCTCGAGCCCGTTGTCGATCGCCAGGTGCGCGTTGGCCACCGTCTGCGCCTCGATGCCCTGGGAGGCGTCGACGACGAGCAGGGCGCCCTCGCAGGCGGCCAGCGAGCGGGACACCTCGTAGGTGAAGTCGACGTGGCCCGGGGTGTCGATCAGGTTGAGCTGGTAGGTGCGGCCCTCGTGCTCCCACGGCACGCGCACGGCCTGCGCCTTGATGGTGATGCCGCGCTCGCGCTCGATGTCCATCGAGTCGAGCAGCTGGTCCTGCATCTCGCGCTCCTGCACCGCGCCGGTGATCTCGAGGATGCGGTCCGCGAGCGTGGACTTGCCGTGATCGATGTGCGCGACGATCGAGAAGTTCCGGATCAGGTCCTGGTCCACCCCGTAAGGGTACCCGTCATCCGGCGGACGGCCGGCCGGGGCGCGTGGCGAGCAGCCGCCAGGTGGAGTGCACCCGCCGGATCGCGGCCCCGAGCTCGGCCCCGAACAGCGTGATGATCGACCCGACGTAGACGAAGGCGAGGAAGGCGATGATCGACCCGATCGACCCGTAGACGATGTCGTACGTGGCGATGTCGGTCACGTAGACCGCGAAGAGGATGCGGGCGCCCTCGAAGAGCAGCGCCGCGGGCAGCGCCCCGAGCATCGCGTAGCGCAGCGCCGGCCGCGGGGTCGGGAGGAACTTGTAGGCCATGACGAGGATCACCCACGTGCCGATCACGGAGACGGCCGGCGCGACCGACGAGCGGATCGCGTCCGAGTACGCCTCGAACGGCGTGCCGGCGAAGACGTCGGCGGAGATCCGGGGCAGCACGCTGACCAGGATGCCGGCGAGGAACGACGACAGGATCACGGCCACCACCACGGTCAGGAAGACGGCGTCGACGAGCTTGCCGCGCACGAACGGGCGCGTGCCGAGGCGCCCCTCCCAGGCCAGCTCCATCGCCCCGCGGACGCTCCCCAGCATCCCGCTCGCGGACCAGATCAGGGCCACCACGCCGATCAGCCCGATCGCGGCGAGGTTGCGCGTGGCCTGGTCGAGCAGGCGGTCGATCTGGGCCTTGGCGGTCTCGTCGAGGGGCAGCGCGGCCATCAGCCCGTCCGCGATCTGGTTGCGCACCGACTCGTCGCGGATGTCGCTGCCCACGAGCGCCGCCACGATCAGGACCAGCGGGAACAGCGAGAACAGGACGTGGAAGGCGATCGCGGCCGCGGCGGTGGTGCAGCGATGGCGCTGGAAGCGGGCGATCGCGTCGCGCAGGACGAGGAAGGCGAACAGGATGGGCGCCGGGACGCGCGGATGGGCGTGCCTCACGCGGCGGCCTCGCGCCGGCGCAGCAGGGCGATGATCCGGTCCGCCTCGGGGAAGCCGAGCGCGCGGGTGCCCGCGAGGTACGCGAGCGCGCTGACGCCGACGGCGAGGCCGACGCCCACGATCAGGGCCGGCAGGCCGTCGCCGAGGGCGGCGTCCGCGCCCCGCCAGATCCCGTAGGCGATGGCCGCGGCGGCGGCGGCCGCGACCAGCATCCGCAGGCCCGGCACGAGGACGGCGCGGGCCGGCAGGACGCCGATCCGGCGCCGCAGGGCGATCCACATCAGCGGCACGGTCACGAGGTTGGCGATCGAGTTGGCGAGCGGGATGCCCCAGACCCCGAACGGGCCGTAGAGGAGCAGGCTCAGGACGACCCCCACCACCAGGGTCACCAGCGCGAGCAGGGTCGCGACCCAGACGTGCTGCAGGGCGAACAGGCAGCGCGTGAAGAGCAGGATCAGGCCGTTGAGGGCGAGGCCGAGCGAGAAGGCGATCACCGCGTGGGCCACGCCGGGGGTGTCGGCCGCCGTCCACGCGCCGCGCTGGAACAGGAGCTCCACGATCGGCGTGGCCAGGACCGCGATCACGGCGCTGGCCGGCAGGAGCAGGTACAGGATCAGGCGCGACCCGTCGGCGAGGGCCGCCCGCAGGCGCTCGAGGTCGCGGGCGGCCACGGCCCGCGCCATCAGCGGGAACATCACCGTCGACACGGCGACGGAGAAGATCCCCTGCGGCAGCATGTAGATCCGGAAGGCGGCGTCGATCGCGCGCGGCGCGTAGGCGGGGTCGACGTACGTGGCGATGTAGGTGGAGACCGTGAGGTTGACGTTGGCGAGGCCGAGCCCCAGGGCCACGGGCACCAGCAGCACGAGGATCCGGCGCACGGCCGGGTCGCGCAGGTCGACGAGCGGGCGCAGGGTCGCGCCCTTGCCGCGCAGGCCCGGCAGCGGCACCACGGTCTGGACGACGGTGCCGACCAGCGTCCCGATCGCCAGGATCAGGGCCCGCCGCTCGAGGTCGTCGGCCGTGAAGGCGTAGACGAGGAAGCCGATGATCACCGCGTTCCAGAACACCGGGGCGATCGCCGGCAGCACGAACTCGTCGAACGAGTTGAGGATCGCCTGCACGAGCCCCGAGATGCCGAGCAGGATCAGGATCGGAAACAGGATCCGGGTCATGGTGACCGTCAGCTCGAGCTGCTCGCCGGAGAGGTTCGCGAAGGACAGGAGCGGCCGCGTGAAGACGATGCCGAGCACCGTCAGCGCGCTGAGGGCCAGGATCGCCAGGGTCAGCGCGCTCGAGGCGACGCGCCAGGCCCGCTCGCGCTCGCCCTGCACGAGGAGGTCGTTGAACACCGGCACGAACGAGGCGCCGAGCGCCGAGTCCGCGACGAGGGACCGCGTCGTGTTGGGCACGTTGTTGGCGACCACGAAGGCGCTGGCGGGCCCGGAGACGCCGAGCAGCTGCGCGCAGATGATCTCCCGCACCAGCCCCAGGACCCGCGAGACGCCGGTGGCCGCGCTGAAGAGGGCCGCGGACACGGAGCGGCTGCGCGCACCGGGCGCGGGCACATCCACCGGACTGCCCATGCACCGATGATGGCACGCTCCCCGGTTGCGCGGGCGGATCCGCGCCCCTGCTACGCTCCGCCGCGGTCGCCGGGGTCCCTCCCGGCCCGCACACGAGGCTCATGGCGAACATCAAGCAGCAGAAGAAGCGGATCCGCGTGGCCGAGCGCCAGCGCATGGAGAACATCCGCTACCGCTCGTCGATCAAGACCGCGTTCCGGCGGGTCGTCGAGGCCGTCCAGTCCGGCGATGCCGAGGCCGTGGCCTCCGCCCACGCGACCTTCGTCGCGCTGGTCGACCGGGCCGCCGCCAAGCGCGCGCTGCACCCGAACACCGCCGCCCGCAAGAAGGCCCGTGTGACCCGCGTCATCGCCCGCGGCCCCGTGGCCGAGGAGTCGAAGAAGCGCCGCGTCAGCAAGAAGGCCGCTCCGGCCGCGAAGGCCGCTCCCGCCGCCGAGGAGCCCGTGGCCGAGGCCGCGGAGGACGCGGTCGCCGAGGAGCCCGTCGAGGAGGCCGCCGAGGCCCCCGCCGAGGAGCCGGCCGCCGAGGCCGACGCCGACGCCGAGGCCGGCGAGGACGCCGCCTCCGCCGACGACGAGTCCTAGGCCGTCTCCGGCCCCAGGATCGCGATCGCCACGGCGGCGCTCGTCGTGCGCGAGTGCGTGATCGACACGTCGATCGCCAGCACGCCCTTGCGCGCCGCCACCTCGCGCGTCCAGCCGCTGAGCGTGACCTGCGGCTTGCCGCGCCCGGCGACCTCGATCTCCGTCCACGTGAAGTGCACGCCCGTGCCGAGGGCCTTGCCGACCGCCTCCTTGGCGGCGAAGCGCCCCGCGTAGCTCTCCGACGGGCGCGGCTTGCGGTCCAGCTCCGCGACCTCGCGGGCCGTGAAGCAGCGGGCGCGGAAGCGCTCGGGGTGCCGCTCGAGCGCCCGCTCGACCCGCTCGATCTCGATCAGGTCGAGCCCGACGAGGAGCCGCGGCGGCTCGAGGCCGCTCACTCGACCGTGACCGTCTTGGCCAGGTTGCGCGGGCGGTCGACGTCGAGCCCGAGCCGCCCCGCGATCTTGTAGGCGAGGATCTGCAGCGGCACGACGGCGAGGATCGGCTGCAGCTCCGGGCGCGTGGCCGGGATCCGGATCACGTGCTCGGCGTGGCGCTCGATCTGGGTGTTGCCCTCGGTGGCCACCGCGATCACGTGGGCGCCGCGGGCGCGCACCTCCTCGAGGTTCGAGGCCATCTTCTCGAACACGTGGCTGTCGGTGGCCACGGCCACCACCGGGGTGTCCTCGCCGAGCAGCGCGATCGGCCCGTGCTTCATCTCGCCGGCCGCATAGGCGTCCGTCGGGATGTAGGAGATCTCCTTGAGCTTGAGCGCGCCCTCCTGGCAGATCGGCAGCCCGAGGTGGCGGCCGAGGTAGAGGAAGAAGCGGTCGTGCGCGAAGCGGTCCGCGAGCAGGTCGAGCTGGCGGTCCATCGCCTCGTCGTCGAGCTCGCGCTGGATCAGTTCGGGCAGGGCGCTCAGCTCCTCGCCGATCGACGCCACCTCGTCGGGCGACAGGGTGCCGCGCACGGCGCCGAGGTGCAGCGCCAGCAGGGTCATCAGCGTCACCTGCGACGTGAACGTCTTCGTCGCGGCCACGCCGATCTCCAGGCCGGCGCGCGTGTAGAGGACGCCGTCCGCCGCACGGGCGATCGCCGAGCCCATGATGTTGGTGATCGCCACGACCCGGGCGCCCCGCTCCTTGGCGATCTGCATCGCGGCGAGCGTGTCGGCGGTCTCGCCCGACTGGGAGATCGCGAGCACCAGGGTGCGCGGGTCGAAGACGCCGTTGCGGTAGCGCCACTCGGAGGCGACGTCGGCCTCGGTGGCCACCCCGGCCCACTCCTCGATCAGGTAGCGGCCCGCGAGCCCGGCGTGCAGGGCCGTTCCGCAGCCGACCACCAGCACCCGGTTGATCTCGCGCAGCTCGTCGTCCGTGAGGCCGATCCCGTCGAGGTGCAGCTCGCCGTGGTGGAAGCGCTCCGCGATGGTGTCGGCGACGGCGGTGGGCTGCTCGTGGATCTCCTTCAGCATGAAGGTCTCGTAGCCGCCCTTGGCGGCGACCTCGAGCGACTCGTCGGCCTGCTCGACCGGGTGCTCGCGCACGGACCAGTCGTCGACCGCCCGGAACTCGACGCCGGCGGCCGTGGCGATCACGACCTCGCCCTCGTCGACGACCTGGATCGAGCGCGTCTCCTCGAGGAAGGCCGGCGTGAACGAGGCGAGGAAGGTCTCCCCCTCCCCGCGCCCGACGACGAGCGGCGGCCAGGCCAGGCGCGCGCCCACGATCCGGTCCGGCTCGTCCAGGCAGATGGCGAGGAAGGCGAAGTGCCCCTCGAGGCGGGGATAGAGGCGGCGCACGGTCTGCGCGAGGTCCCCGTCGTAGGCCTCCTCGAGCAGGTGCACGAGCGCCTCGGTGTCCGTGTCGGAGCTGAGCTCGTGGCCGTGCTCGGCGACCTCGGCCCGCAGCTCGACGTAGTTCTCGAAGATCCCGTTCATCAGGACCGCGAAGCGGCCGTCCTCGCTGAGGAAGGGGTGGGCGTTGCGCTCCTCCACCCCGCCGTGGGTGGCCCAGCGCGTGTGGCCCATCCCCACCGTCGCGGTGCCCTGCAGCCCGGCCGCGGCCTCGCGCAGGGCCGCCACGGGGCCGACCGCGCGGGCGCGCTCGAGCCCGGCCGCGTCGGCGAGCACCAGCCCCGCGGAGTCGTAGCCGCGGTACTCGAGGTGCTCGAGGCCGGTCAGCACGAGCTCCTTGCAGGGCCGTGCCCCGACGTACCCGATGATCCCGCACACGCGGGGCATCCTACCGGCCGGGGCGCGCGGGTCAGCCGGTGACGGGGAGCTCGCGCTCCACGAGCGCGGCCAGATCGACGGCGATCCGCTCGCAGGCCGCCTCGTCGCGGGCCTCGACCATGACGCGCACGAGCGCCTCCGTGCCCGACGCGCGCAGCACGATCCGGCCCTCGTCGCCCAGCTCCCGCTCGGCCGCGGCGACGGCCGCGTGGACGGCAGCGCAGGCCGCGAGGCCGTCGCGGTCGGCGCGCACGCTGATCAGCCGCTGGGGGTACTTCTCGACCAGCGCGGCGGCCTCGGCGAGCGTCTGCCCGGAGCGGGCCAGCGCGGCCAGGAGCAGCACCGCCGTCAGCGGCCCGTCGCCCGTGGTCTGGTGGTCGAGGGCGATCACGTGGCCGCTCTGCTCGCCGCCGAGGACGGTGCCGTCGCGGAGCATCGCCTCCAGCACGTAGCGGTCCCCCACGTCCGTCACCTCGACCGTGCAGCCGAGGGCGGCGAGGGCGCGGTGCGCGCCGAGGTTGGCCATGCTGGTCACCACCACGCGGTTGCCGGGCAGGGCGCCCCGCCCGAGCAGGTCGCGGGCGAGGATCGCGAGGATGTGGTCGCCGTCGACGTGGTCGCCCGCCGCCGTGCAGAGGAGCACGCGGTCCGCGTCGCCGTCGAAGGCGATCCCGAGGTCGGCTCCGCTCGCGCGCACCGCCGCGGCGACGTGGTCGAGGTGCGTCGAGCCGCAGCCGACGTTGATGTTGACGCCGTCCGGCGCGCAGGCGATCAGCTCGGCGTCCGCGTCGAGGGCCGCGAACAGCGCGGGCGCGACGCTCACGGCGGCGCCGTGGGCGCAGTCGACGACGATCCGCATCCCGGCGAGGTCCGTCCCGGCCTGCGCGGCGACCCAGGCGGCGTAGTCGGCCGCGGCGCCGGGCGCCGCCTCGCTCCAGCCGACGTCCGCGCCGGTCGGGCCCGGACCGGCGTGGTCGAGCAGCGCCTCGATCGCCTCCTCGTCGGCGTCGAGCAGCTTGTGCCCGTCCGGGCCGAACAGCTTGATGCCGTTGTCGGGGAAGGGGTTGTGGGAGGCCGAGACCACGATCCCCGCGTCCGCCCCGCGCTCGCGCACCGCCCACGCCACCGCCGGGGTCGGCAGGACGCCGAGGCGCACGGCGCGCCCGCCCGCGGAGGCCACGCCCGCGGCCAGCGCGTCCTCGAGCATCGGCCCGGACCGGCGCGTGTCGCGGCCGATCAGGATCGTCGGGGCGCCGCCGATGCGGAGGGTCGCCGCGCGTCCCACGCGCAGCGCGAGATCGGCGGACAGGCGCTCGTTCGCCGTCCCCCGGATGCCGTCCGTGCCGAACCAGGCGCGGGCCACCGCGCGTCGCCCTAGCGCTTCGAGAACTGCGGGCGCTTGCGGGCCTTCTTGAGGCCCGCCTTCTTGCGCTCCACCGCGCGCGCGTCGCGCGCCAGGTAGCCGGCGCGCTTCAGCTCGCCGCGCAGGTTCGGGTCGGCCTCGACGAGGGCGCGGGCGATGCCGTGGCGCGAGGCCCCGGCCTGGCCGCTGATCCCGCCGCCGTGCAGGCGGATCGAGACGTCGAAGCGATCGGCGAGGCCGACGGCCTCGAGGGGGCTGAGCGCCATCGTGCGCAGCGGCGCGCGGTCGAAGTACTGCTCGACGGGGCGGCCGTTGCAGGTGACCTGGCCGGTGCCCGGCCGCAGGATCACGCGGGCCACGGACGTCTTGCGCTTGCCGGTCGCGCGGTAGATGGCCTGATCGCTCACGTCTCGTCGTCCCCCTACGCCAGCGGCCTCGGCTGCTGGGCCTCGTGCGGATGGTCGGCGCCCGCGTAGAGCTTCAGCTTGCGCAGCTGTGCGGCGCCGAGCTTGCTCTTGGGCAGCATGCCCTTGACGGCGTGGCGCACGACCTCGGTCGAGTCGCGCTCGAGCTGCTCGGCGAGCGTGCGCTCGCGCAGGCCGCCCGGGTAGCCGGAGTGCCGGTAGTAGATCTTCTGGTCGAGCTTCTGCCCGGTCACGCGGATGCGGTCGCAGTTGACGACCACGACGAAGTCGCCGGTGTCCACGTGCGGGGTGTAGTTGGTCTTGCCCTTGCCGCGCAGGGCGTCCGCAATGCGGGTCGCGAGACGGCCGAGGATCTCGCCGTCGGCGTCGACGATCACCCAGTCGTGCTGGACGTCGGCGGGCTTGGCGCTGAGGGTCTTCTGCGGCATGGGATCGGGGCGCGGTGGGTGACCGCACCGGCGCGGAACCGTAGCATGGGAGCCGTGCACGACGACGCACCCGACCCCCGCAGCGGCGCGGACCGCGCGACCGGCCCCCTGGCGGGCCTCGACGACCCCGTCAACGCGCTCCACGACGACCTCAACGGGCGCCTGCCGTGGCTGTGGTGGCCGCTCACGGCGCCGGCCCGCGACGCGCGTCTGGCGGCGCCGCAGCACGCCCTCTACGCGGTCCACGCGGGGCTCGGGCTGGCGGCCGCCGCCCTGGTCGCGCCCCGCCGCGCCCGGCCCGCGGTGCTCGTCGTCGGCGCGGCCCTCGGCCTGGCCTCGTGGGCGCTCTTCACGGGCGCCTGGGACCGCCGCGCCGACCGGCTCGCCGACGGCGGCTGGGACGCCTACGACGCGGACGGCGACCCGAGCGCCTGACGGCGCGCCCGGTAGTCGTCGGCCAGCGTCTCCCGCGACGCCGCCCGCAGCGCCATCCGCCGCATCAGGCCGCCGGCGGTCTCGAGGTCCGCCGCCGAGGCCGCGTGGGCGATCATCGCGCGGGCCTCGTCGAGCTCGTCGGGGTTGCGGTCGGCGCCGAAGCGGATCGAGGCGGCCGCGCGCCGCGCGCCGGCCAGGGACGCGATGCGCGCCTGCTCCGCGCAGCCGAGCGCCCCGCCGAGCTCCGCGAGGACGTCGGCCAGCGGCACCAGCACCGCGGCGTCGAGCCCGGCGTACTCGAGCTGGCCCGCCGAGAGCTCCTCGAGCGACCAGTCCGAGGTCTGGTAGCTCTTGTCGAGCTCGAGGCCGATGAAGCGCTCGACGAGGGTGACGAGACGCGCGTCCTCCACCCCGTGCTCGACCCCCGCCGCCTGCAGATGCCCGGCGATCACCGACCACCAGGCCATCGTGTCGACGACGGCCCCGAACTCGATCCCCCAGCGGTAGGCGATCCAGCTCTGCTCGAACTTGGCGTTGTGGGCGATCACCTCGCGCCCGGGATCGCCGAGCAGGCGCAGCACCGGCAGCGGGTCGGCCTCCCAGCAGTCGATCACGATCGCCGCCAGCCCGCCGTCGGGCGCGGGCGCCGCGACCTGCACGAGGCGCACGGTCCCGTTCCAGGGCTCGAAGGCGTCGCGCTCCTCGCGCCGGTCGGGCGGCAGGCGCGTGCAGGCCGTCTCGATGTCGACGGCCAGCACGGGCATCCCGGCCAGGAGCTCGGCGGCCTCCCGCACCTGCGCGGCGTCGCGGATCACCTGCACGCGCGCGCCCGGCGGCTCGGCCGGCACGGCGGGCAGGAGCCCGGCGGGCACCTCGGGCGGGACGGGGCCGGCCGGCTCGGGCACCGGCAGCTCCGGTGCCACCTCGAGGATCTTGCGCACCTCGAGGTCGCCGAACGGGCTCGTCTCGAGCCGGCAGCGCACCGTCGTGGTGGCCAGGCGCTCGGCCAGCTCCTCGAGGTCCTCGACCCCGGCCAGCGGCCCGAGCGTGCGCTCGAGGTCGCCGGGTCGGCGCGGCGGCCAGATCAGGAGGCCCGCGTGGCGCCCGCGCAGGGGGCCCTCGGCGACCCGCAGCGTGACGACGTCGAGCTCCCCGCCCGACTGGGTCTGGGCGTGGCGGATCAGCGAGCCGTCGGCCTGCGGCACGGCGCGGCAGGCGGCCTCGGCCCGCTCGACGGCCCCGTCGCGGTCGAACCAGCGCGGATCGGAGAAGGCGGCCACCGCCTGAGGTATATCGCCCGGCGCGGACGCCTGTAGGATCGCGCCATGGCCGACTGCCTGTTCTGCGGGATCGCCGCCGGGGCGATCCCCTCCACCGCCGTGGCCGACGACGGGCGCGCGCTCGCCTTCATGGACATCTTCCCCGCGGTCGAGGGGCACGTGCTGGTGATCCCCCGTGACCACCACGACGACGCGCTCGCGGCGAGCGAGGACGCGCTCGCCGCCTGCATGGCCCTGGCCGGCCGCGTCGGCCGGGCCCAGGAGGCCGCGCTCGGGGCGACCGGCGTGACGCTGCTCTCGTGCGCGCGGCCGGACGGCTGGCAGACCGTCTTCCACCTGCACGTGCACGTCCTCCCGCGCTTCCCGGACGACGGCCTCGTGATCCCGTGGCCGTCCGCGCCCGGCGACTCCGAGGCGATCGCGCGCACCGCCGAGCGGCTGCGCGCGGCGCTCTAGCCCGCGTCGGCCGTGTAGCCCTCGGCGAACGTGCTCGGGGCGAACGTGCCGGGCCCGATCGTCTCGGGCGGGCCCTGCCGCAGGAGCTCGGGGATCGTCACGGAGCGCAGGCCCCGCTTGCGCAGCCCGTCCATGATCGCCGGCAGCGCGTTGACGGTCATCGAGCGGTCATCGCCGCCGTCGTGCAGCAGGATGATCGCGCCCGGCCCGAGGTTCGCGGCGCCCAGGACGTTGTCCGCGACGGTGCGCGGGTCGTCGAGCTGCCAGTCGTTCGAGTCGACGTTCCAGAGGATCGGGAGCATCCCGTTGGCCCGCGACCAGCGGTTCGTGCGCGCGTCGAAGTCGCCGAACGGCGGGCGCTGGATCGCCGCCACCCGTCCGGTCGCCTCGCGGATCACGGCGTTGGTGCGGTCGAACTCGGCGCGCAGGCCC
>CAIQOY010000305.1 GCA_903873565.1 uncultured Actinomycetes bacterium | reverse complement strand
GCAGGTCGTGGAGGCCGGCCGCCTCGCCCTCTACGCGGGCAACGACGACCTGGTGCTCCCGTTCGCGCTGCTCGGCGGCGTCGGCGGCATCTGCGTCGCGAGCCACGTCGCCGGCGAGCAGATGCTGGCCGTCCAGGCCGCGGCGGACGCCGGCGACGAGGCCGAGGCGCGCCGGCTCGACGACGACCTGCAGTCGCTCTACGAGTCGCTGTCGGTCACGGTCAACCCGATCCCCGTCAAGACCGCCATGGAGCTGCTCGGCTTCGCGACGGGCGGCCTGCGGCTGCCCCTGGTGGCCGCGACCGACGCGGAGCGCGAGACCGTGCGGACCGAGCTCGCCGCCCGCGGCCTGCTCGGCTGAGCATCGCTACCCTGCGGGCGTCCCGACCGAGGAGCACCTCGTGAAGAAGCGCCGTCCCGCCCCCAAGCCGCACCGCGTCCGCAAGGCCCTGCGCCGCCGCAACGCCGCCCGCGGCCGCCGCTAGCCGGATGCGTTCGCACGCGTTCCTCGGGGACGCCCTGCTGCCGTACCAGGCGGCGGTGACCGCCGAGGTCGCCGCGCGGACCGGCCGGGCGATCGACGCGACGCGCGCGTGCGGGCTCGAGGAGCTCGAGGCCGTTGCGGCCGGCGAGCCGGCGCTGGTCTACCTCTGCGGGCTGCCGTACACCCGCCTGCGCGACCGCGGGCTGCCGCTCGAGCCCCTGGCCGCACCGGTCTCCGCGCTCGACCCCGAGGTCGGCGCGTGCTACCGCAGCGTGCTCCTCGCCCGGCCGGGCCTCGCCGGCACCGCGCTGGAGGACCTCGCCGACGCGCGCCTCGCGATCAACGGCCACGACTCGATGTCGGGCTGGGTGCTGCCGGTCGGCAGCGGCCTGCCGCTCGAGCGCTTCGCCGCCGTCGAGGTCACGGGCGCCCATCGTGCATCGCTCGACCTCCTGCTGGCGGAGGGTGCCGACGCCGCGCCGATCGACTCGATGCTGCTGGCCGGCGAGCGCATCCACGACGACCGCCTCGACGCGCTGCCGGTGCTGGCCGCCTACGGGCCCTCGCCGGCCCCGCCCGTCGTCCTGGTCGGCGGGGACGCGGCGCTCGCCGACGAGCTGCGCGCGGCCCTGATCGCGCTGCACGAGGACGCCGACGGCCGAGCGGCCCTGGAGCGGGGCCGCATGCTGCGGCTCGACCCCGTGGCCGATGCCGACTACGACCTGACCCGCGACTGCGACCGGAGGGCCGCCCCGTGGACGCCCTGATCGTCCTCGCCCATCCCGAGCCGCAGAGCTACACGGCGGCGCTGGCGCGGACCGCCGCGGAGGCGCTCGCCGCGGACGGCTGGAACGTCGTGCTCGACGACCTCGCCGCCGAGGGCTTCCGCCCCGACGCCGGCTGGCACGACGTGCTCGAGGAGCCGTCCGGCCCCCTGCAGGTGATGGCGGCCCAGGGGCGGGCGGCGGCGGGCGGCGGCTTCGCGCCCGACGTGGCCCGCGAGATCGGGCGGCTGCAGGCCTGCGACCTCCTGATCACGGCGTTCCCGCTGTGGTGGTTCGGGCCGCCGGCGCTGCTCAAGGGCTGGTTCGACCGCGTGCTGGCCAACGGCGTGGGCTACTCGGACCACCCGTTCACGGAGGGGCCGCTGAAGGGCCGCCGCGCGCTGGCCATCGTCACCACCGCCGGCGACGAGGCCGGCTACTACGGGCCCGAGGGCCGCGCCGGCGACCTGCGCGCCCTGCTCAACCCCGTGCTGCACGGCACGTTCGCGTACTGCGCCTTCGACGTCCTCGACCCGTACGTGGTCTACGAGGCCGACGGCCCCGACGACGCGGTGCGCGAGCGCGGCCTCGCCGACCTGCGCACGCGCCTCCAGGGGATCGGCACGGAGGCGCCGATCGCCACGCGCCCCCTGCGCGCCCAGTGAGCGCGCGGGCCCCCGACG
>CAIQOY010000304.1 GCA_903873565.1 uncultured Actinomycetes bacterium | reverse complement strand
GGGCCTGCGCGTCGAGGCGCGGCAGATGGGCCCGCGCGACGGCGCCCGCATCACCGGCGGCTACGGCCTCTGCGGCGACGTCCTCTGCTGCACCCGCTTCCCCGCGCACGAGAAGCGGATCACGCTGCGGATGGCCAAGGACCAGGACCTCCCCGTCAACCCGGGCCGCGTCACCGGCCTGTGCGGGCGGCTGCGCTGCTGCCTGGCCTTCGAGCATCCGCTGTACCGCTCGTTCCGCGACCGCGCGCCCGCCATCGGCGCCACCGTCGAGACCCCGGAGGGGCGCGGCGTCGTGCGCGGCGTGCGCGTGCCGGAGGACGCGGTCCTGGTCCGCCTCGCCGACGACCGCGAGGTCCCGGTCCGCCTCGACGACCTCACCGTCGTCGGACGCTAGGCCTGCGGGGAACCCCCCGATCTCGCGTCGGGACCGCGCTGATCGCCTAACGTCCGGGGTGTAGATCCCGAGGAGGTCCTGATGGGTGTGATCGCAGTGGGCGTCGACGGCTCCGACCAGTCGCTGCCGGCTCTCGAGTGGGCGGCCCAGGAGGCCGCCGCGCATGGGCACACCCTGCGCGTGGTGACGGCGTGGTCGATCCCGGTCACGGCGCTCAGCCCGGGCGGGCTGCCCGCCCCGTTCCCCGCCGACGAGCTCGCGGGTGACGCGCGCGCCGCGCAGGACGCGCTGATCGCCAGGGCCTCGATCCCCGCGGGCGTCGAGGTGGAGCACTGCCTCGTCGAGGGCGGCCCGGGCGCGGTCATGCTCGACCAGTCCGAGAGCGTCGACCTGCTCGTGATCGGCACGCGCGGGCACGGCGGCTTCAAGGGCCTCCTGCTCGGCTCCGTGGGCCAGCAGGTCACGGGCCACGCCGCCTGCCCGGTGGTCGTGGTGCCGAGCCCCAAGGGCTAGCGGTGGGCGCCCACGCGCGGGCCGCGGCCCTCGGCGTGCTCGACGTCGACCTCGAGGCGATGTACGCCCTCGACGACCCGTCGGGCGCGAAGTTCCTCAGCCACGTCGCCCACGGCGACGTCCTGCACCTGTCCGGGACGGTGGCGATGGTCGACGGGCAGCCGCTGCATCCCGGTGTCGTGGGGGCGGGCGTCACGGTCGACGAGGCGCGGGAGGCCGCCCGCGTGGCCTGCGTCGAGGCGATCCGCGTGCTGGCCTTCGCCCTCGGCGACCTCGACCGCGTCCGCCGCGTGCTGACCCTGACCGGCTACGTCAACTCCGCGCCCGGCTTCCCCGACCAGCCGCGGGTCATCAACGCCGCCACCGACCTCCTCGTCGAGGTGTTCGGCGACGGCGGCCTCTGCGCCCGGGCCGCGATCGGCTGCCAGGGCCTCGCGCTCGACTCGAGCGTGGAGCTGGTGCTGAGCTGCCAGTTCGACGGCGGCGACGTGCGCGACGCGCTGCCGACGCCCGCCGCGCGCGCCTAGCCGGCCGCCCGGCTCAGTAGACGGCCGCGTAGCGCGCGCAGGTCACGGCCGCGTCGTCGTCGGCCGCGGCCTGCGCGATCTCCCAGCGCTTGACCCCGAGGTAGGCCTCGAGGAGCAGCGGCGGCAGCCAGGCCGCGGCGACGGGGTCGTCGGCGAGCGCGTCGAGCGCCTCCGCGAGGGTGGCGGGAAGGGCGGTCGGGGCGTAGCCGGCCAGCTCGTCCGCGGCGAGCGCGTCGGCGTCCCCGACGAGCACGGGCGGCGCGGCGAGGCCGTCGCGGATCCCGGCGAGCCCGGCCCGCACGATCGCCCCGAGCGCGAGGTGCGGGTTCGCGGTGGCGTCGGCGGCGCGGTACTCGAGGCGCAGCTGCCCCGCGGCGTCGCGGCCGCCGATCGTGGTCGGGGTCGGGATCCGCAGCAGCGCCTCGCGGTTGGCGTCGGCGAGGGCGGCCACGCCGGCGCTCCAGCGGTGCGGCTGCAGCCGCACGAAGCTCGCGGGCGTGGGCGCGGTCAGGGCCACCAGCGCGCGCGCGTGGCGCAGGACCCCGGCCGCGAACGCTCCCGCGGCGCCCGAGAGCCCGTCGTCCCCGGCCATCGCGGAGCGCCCCTCGGCGTCGACGAGGCTGACGTGGATGTGCACGCCGCTGCCGCCCTGGTCGGGGTGGGCGATCGGCGCGAAGCTCGCCCGCCGGCCGAGCGATCGGGCCAGCTCGCGCAGCACCTCGCGCACGTGCACGGCGCGGTCGGCCGCGGCGAGGCCGATGGCCGGGGCGCAGGGGATCTCGAACTGGTGGGCGGCGTACTCGGGCACGATCATCTCCGGCTCGAGCCCGGCCTCGGTCAGCGCGGCGTGGGCGAGCGACCCGAAGGGCTCGGCGCGGCGCAGGGCCTCCAGGGAGAAGGGCGGCGCCGGCGCCTCGTCCGACGAGAGCAGGAACTCCTGCTCGAAGGCGGCGCGCACGCGCAGGCCCGTCTCCGCCTCGAGGTCCGC
>CAIQOY010000303.1 GCA_903873565.1 uncultured Actinomycetes bacterium | reverse complement strand
GCGCGGCGGCCAGGGCGGCCCCGGCGGCCCGAACCAGCCGCGCCTGAGCGGCCCGTCGGTCCCCGCCGGCCGACGCGCGCGCCCGCGCCCCGAGACGCCGCCGGCCGAGGAGGCCGTGGTCGAGGAGACCGTGGTGGAGGAGGTCCTCGAGGCCCCCGCCGCCGAGGCCCCCGAGGCCGTGGTCGAGGAGGCCGTGGTCGAGGAGGCCCCCGCCGCGGAGCCGGTCGCCGAGGAGGCGCCCGCCGCCGAGGCCGAGGCCCCCGCCGACGAGCCCGCCGCCGAGTCCGAGGGGGGTGAGTCCTGATGCTGATGCCGCGTCGCGTCAAGCACCGCCGCGTGCACCGGGGCCGCCGCACCGGCGAGACCAAGGGCCACGCCCGCGTCACCTTCGGCGAGTACGGCCTGAAGGCGCTCGAGGAGGGCTGGATCACGGCCCGCCAGATCGAGGCCGCCCGTATCGCCATGACCCGCAAGATCAAGCGCGGCGGCAAGGTCTGGATCACGGTCTTCCCCGACAAGCCCGTCACCAAGAAGCCCGCCGAGACCCGCATGGGCTCGGGCAAGGGCTCGCCGGAGTTCTGGGTCGCCGTCGTGCGCCCGGGCCGGATCATGTTCGAGCTGGCCGGCGTGCCGGAGCCCCTGGCCCGCGAGGCGATGCGCCTCGCCGCCCAGAAGCTGCCGATCCGCTGCGCGTTCGTGACGCGAGAGGGTGATCTCTTTGAAGGCTAGTGAGATCCGGGAGCTGAGCCCCGACGACGTCGCCAAGCAGGTCGCCGACGCGCGCCAGGAGCTGTTCAACCTGCGCTTCCAGCACGCCACCGGCGCGCTGGAGGACACGTCGCGCCTGAACCTGGCGCGGCGCGAGCTCGCGCGCCTTCTGACGGTGCAGGGTGAGATGGCCGAGGGCCAGGAGGGCGGCGCGCGGTGAGCGACGAGACCGAGAACACCGAGGTGGAGGAGACCCCCGTGGACGAGGCGCCCGCCGCCGAGGCCGAGGAGGCTCCCGCCGACGAGGCCCCCGCCGAGGAGCCCGTGGCCGAGGCCGGCGCCGAGGAGGCTCCGGCCGAGGAGGCTCCCGCCGAGGAGCCCGTGGCCGAGGCCGCCGCCGACGAGGCTCCGGCCGAGGAGGCTCCCGCCGAGGAGCCCGTGGCCGAGGCCGCCGCCGAGGAGGCGCCGGCGGAGGAGGCTCCCGCCGAGGCCCCCAAGGAGAAGAAGAAGCGCGCCCCGCGCAACCCCCGGCCGCGCCGCGTGCGCACCACGGCCGCGGAGCGCGCCGAGCTGCGCCAGAAGTCCGCGGCCGCGCGCCGTCGCCGCCGCGGCGAGACGGGCGGCGGCGAGTACGTCCGCACGCCGGCCAAGGAGGCCGAGCTCGGCACCCGCCGCGAGCGCCGCGGCGTCGTCACCTCCGACAAGATGGAGCAGACGATCACGGTGCGGGTCGACGTCCTCAAGGCGCACCCGAAGTACAAGAAGATCATGCGCCGCTCGATGACCCTGCACGCGCACGACGAGAAGAACGAGGCCAAGATCGGCGACACCGTGCGCGTCGTCGAGACCCGCCCGCTCTCGAAGACGAAGCGCTGGCGCCTGGTCGAGATCGTCGAGGTGGCCAAGTGATCCAGCAGGAGTCCCGCCTCCGCGTGGCCGACAACACCGGCGCCCGCGAGATCCTCTGCATCCGCGTCCGCGGCGGGTCCCACCGCCGCTACGCCGGCGTGGGGGACATCATCGTGGCCACGGTCAAGCAGGCGACGCCGAACGGCACCGTCAAGAAGGGCGAGGTCGTGCACGCGGTCGTCGTGCGCACCACGAAGTCGCACCACCGCGACGACGGCACGAACATCCGCTTCGACGACAACGCGGCCGTGATCATCGATCCCGCCGGCAACCCGCGCGGCACCCGCATCTTCGGGCCCGTCGCGCGCGAGCTGCGCGAGAAGAACTTCATGCGCATCGTCTCCCTCGCCCCGGAGGTGCTCTGATGAGCGGCCTCGGCATCCGCAAGGACGACACGATCGAGGTCGTGACGGGCAAGGACCGCGGCAAGCGCGGCAAGGTCATCTCGGTCGAGCCGGAGAAGCACCGGGTGATCGTCGAGGGCCGCAACATCGCGCGCCGCCACACGAAGCCGCGCCCCGTGCCCGGCACGAGCGGCCAGCAGATGGCCCCCGGCGGCGTCCTCGACCTCGAGCAGCCGCTGCGCCGCTCCAACGTGATGCTGGTCTGCCCGTCCTGCGACGCGGCGACCCGGATCTCCTACGACACCGTGGGCGACGGCCGCAAGGTCCGCGTCTGCAAGAAGTGCGGGACGCACATCGACAAGTAAATGACCGATACCGCCACCCACATCCCCAGGCTCAAGGAGCGCTACGAGCGCGACGTCCGCGCCGCGCTGATCGAGCAGTTCGGCTACTCGTCGCCGATGCAGGCCCCGCGCGTGACGAAGATCACGCTCAACATGGGCGTGTCCGACGCGAAGACCGACTCCAAGGCCCTCGACCACGCCGTCGACCAGATGGCGCTGATCGCCGGCCAGAAGCCGATCCAGACGCTCGCCCGCAAGTCCATCGCCGGCTTCAAGCTGCGCGAGGGCATGCCGATCGGCTGCAAGGTCACGCTGCGCGGCGAGCTGATGTACGAGTTCCTGGACCGCCTGACGACGGTCGCCCTCCCGCGCATCCGCGACTTCCGGGGCATCAGCCCGAAGTCGTTCGACGGGCGGGGCAACTACTCGCTCGGCATCCGCGAGCAGATCATCTTCCCCGAGATCGACTACGACAAGGTCGACCAGGTTCGGGGCCTGGACATCACGATCACCACGACCGCGGCCACCGACGACGAGGCGCGAGAGCTGCTTCGCGCGCTCGGCATGCCGTTCCGGGAGTCCTGACATGGCCAAGACCGCCCTGCGCATGAAGGCCGCTCGGCCGGCCAAGTACAAGGTCCGCGCGTACTCGCGCTGCCAGAAGTGCGGCCGCTCGCGCGCCGTCTACAAGAAGTTCGGCCTGTGCCGCATCTGCCTGAGGCAGCTCGCGCACGAGGGCATGATCCCCGGCATGACGAAGTCGAGCTGGTAGCGCCATGGTCAACGATCCCATCGCCGACATGCTGACCCGCCTGCGCAACGCCAACCTGGCGCTGCACGACCGCGTCGTCATGCCCACGTCCAAGAGCAAGCGCGAGATCGCGCGCATCCTCCTCGAGGAGGGCTACATCGCCTCCTGGTCCGAGGAGGCCGCGGAGCCGCAGCCGCAGCTGATCATCGAGCTCAAGTACGGCAAGAACCGCGAGCGCGTGATCTACGGCCTCAAGCGGGTCTCGAAGCCCGGCCGCCGCATGTACGCCCCGAAGGACCGCCTGCCGCGCGTCCTGGGCGGGCTCGGCTGCGCCATCATGTCCACCTCGACCGGCATCTGCACCGCCGCCGACGCGCAGAAGCGCGGCGTCGGCGGCGAGGTGCTGTGCTTCGTCTGGTGATCCCATGAGTCGCATCGGCCGCCGCATCATCCCCCTGCCCGAGGGCGTCACCGTCGACGTGGCCCCCGGCCGCGTCACCGTGACGGGCCCGAAGGGCACGCTCGAGCAGCAGATCTCGCCGGACATGACGGTCAACGTCGCCGACGGCGAGATCACGATCGCGCGCCCCACGGACCGCCCCAACCACCGCGCGCTGCACGGGCTCACCCGCAGCCTCGTCGCGAACATGGTCGAGGGCGTCTCGGCGGGCTACGTCAAGGAGCTCGAGATCCAGGGCGTCGGCTACCGCGCGCAGGCGCAGGGCAAGAACCTGGAGCTGGCGCTCGGCTACTCGCACCCCGTCAAGTACGCCGCGCCGGAGGGCATCGAGTTCGAGGTGCCGCAGCCCACGCAGATCATCGTGCGCGGCATCGACAAGCAGAAGGTCGGCCAGGTGGCCGCGGAGATCCGCAAGCTCCGCCCGCCGGAGCCGTACAAGGGCAAGGGCATCCGCTACGTGGGCGAGCACGTCGCCCGCAAGGTCGGCAAGCGCGCGTAGGCCCGGAGAGAAGGACATGAAGACCACCACCGCAGAGGCCCGCCAGCGCCGCCACCGCCGCGTCCGCGGCAAGATCACCGGCACCGCCGAGCGCCCCCGCCTGGCCGTGTTCCGCTCGAACGCGGACATCTACGCGCAGGTCATCGACGACGCGAAGGGCCACACCCTCGCCGCCGCCGACTCGCGCGCCGTCAAGGACGGCGACAAGTCCGCCAAGGCGCGCGCGACCGGCGTCCTGCTCGCCGAGCGCGCGAAGGCCGCCGGCGTCGAGGCCGTCGTGTTCGACCGCGGCGGCTACCTGTACCACGGTCGCGTGAAGGCCCTCGCCGAGGGCGCGCGCGAGGGAGGTCTGCAGTTCTGATGGCCAGTCGCGTAGGCACGGACGCCCAGGGGCGCGAGCTCCACGAGCGCGTCGTCGAGATCAACCGCGTCGCGAAGGTCGTCAAGGGCGGTCGGCGCTTCAGCTTCACCGCCCTCGTCGTCGTCGGCGACGAGATCGAGCAGGTCGGGGTCGGCTACGGGAAGGCCAACGAGGTCCCCGTGGCGATCCAGAAGGCGATCGAGGACGCGAAGAAGAACCTCTTCGTCGTGCCCCGCCACCACACGACCATCACGCATGAGGTGACCGGCGTCTACGGCGCCGGCCGCGTGCTGCTCAAGCCCGCCTCGCAGGGCACCGGCGTCATCGCCGGCGCCGGCGTGCGCGCCGTGCTGGAGCTGGCCGGCCTCAAGGACGTGCTGGCCAAGTCGCTCGGCACGTCGAACCCGATCAACCTCTGCCGCGCGGCGGAGCAGGCGCTGCGCGACCTGCGCCGCCCCGAGGAGGTCGCGGCGCTGCGCGGCAAGTCCGTGCACGAGATCCTGCCGCAGGGCCGCAAGGCCAGGGCGGCCGCGGAGGAGGTCACGGCGTGAGCGTCAAGGTCACGCTGAAGAAGTCGATGATCGGCGTGCGCGCCGAGCACCGCGGCACGCTGCGCGCGCTCGGCCTGCGCCGGATCGGCTCGTCGAAGGTGCACGAGGACTCGCCGTCCCTGCGCGGGCAGCTGCACCAGGTCAAGTACCTCGTCGAGGTGGAGGAGGTCTGATGGCCGACGACGCGATCACCCTGTCGAACCTGAGCCCGGCGCCCGGGTCGCGCAAGGCGCGCAAGCGCGTCGGCCGCGGCGACGGCTCCGGCACGGGCAAGACGTCCGGCCGCGGCCAGAAGGGCCAGAAGGCCCGCTCCGGCTCGCACAACATGCGCCCGGGCTTCGAGGGCGGCCAGATGCCGCTCTACATGCGCACCGGCAAGCTGCGCGGCCCGCACATGAAGAAGTCGATGCCGATGGGCCCGTTCCGGACCCAGACGGAGATCGTCAACGTCGGCGACGTCGCGGCCAAGTTCCCCGCGGGCACCGAGGTGACCCCCGAGCTGCTCGTCGAGTCGGGCCTCCTGAGCCGCGTCCGGCACCCCGTCAAGGTGCTCGGCGAGGGCGAGGTCGGCCACGCCCTGACGATCCGCGCGCACGCCTTCTCCGCGTCGGCCAGGGCCAAGATCGAGGCCGCCGGCGGCGCCGCGCAGGTCATCGAGCGCGCGCCGGCCGGGTCCGACGACTAGGCTGGGCCCGTGCTCGCCGCCCTCGGCAACGCCTTCCGGGTCCCGGAGCTCCGCAACCGCCTCCTGTTCACGGCGGCGGTCCTGCTGCTCTACCGCGCGGGCTCGTGGCTGCCCACGCCGGGCGTCAACACGGCCGAGATCCAGCAGCTCTTCGAGGGCGCGGCCGGGTCGACGATCCTCGGCTACCTGAACCTGTTCTCCGGCCAGGCGCTGCAGAACCTGTCGTTCTTCGCGCTCGGGATCATGCCGTACATCACGGCGTCGATCATCATGCAGCTCCTGACCGTCGTGCTGCCACGGCTCGAGGCGCTCCAGAAGGAGGGCGAGGCCGGCCAGAAGAAGATCACGCAGTACACGCGCTACCTGACGGTGATCCTGGCCGCGCTGCAGTCGATCGGCTACGTGATCCTGTTCCACAACGGCGCCGTCCTCGGCGGGTCGAACTCGCTCACCAACCTGACGCCGCGCTCGTTCATCCTGATCGTGGTCACGCTCACCGCCGGCACCACGGTGCTGATGTGGCTGGGCGAGCTGATCACCCAGCGCGGCATCGGCAACGGGCAGTCGCTCCTGATCTTCGCGTCGATCCTCGTGTCGGTGCCCGTCGGCGTGCGCGCCTGGGCCAACTCGGGCACCTTCCAGCGGCTCAGCCTGCCGCTGATCGTGCTGGCGGTGATCGTCGCGGTCGTCTTCATCAACGAGGGCCAGCGCCGGATCCCGATCCAGTACGCCAAGCGCATGGTCGGGCGGCGGATGACGCAGGGCGGCTCCACGTACATGCCGCTGCGCGTGAACATGGCCGGCGTGATCCCCGTGATCTTCGCGGTCGCGGTGCTGTTCCTGCCGCCGACGATCGGCCAGCTGGTGCCGGGCCTCGCGTTCCTCGCCGACTGGTTCAACCCGATGTCGTGGCCGTCGATCATCCTCGAGTTCGGGCTGATCCTGATGTTCACGTTCTTCTACACGGCGGTCCAGTTCAACCCCGTGGAGCAGGCCGAGAACCTCAAGAAGTACGGCGGCTTCATCCCGGGCGTGCGGCCCGGCCGCCCGACCGCGCAGTACCTCGACCGCGTGATGACGCGCCTGACCCTGCCGGGCGGCCTGTTCCTCGCCGCGGTCGCGATCCTGCCCACGATCTTCATCAAGTACGGCGGCTTCTCGCAGGCCGTCGCCCAGGCGCTCGGCGGGACCTCGATCCTGATCATCGTCGGCGTCGCCCTCGACACCATGCGGCAGATGGAGTCGCAGGTGATGATGCGCCACTACGAGGGCTTCCTGAAGTAGCGGTGCCGGGCGCGTTCCTGATCTTCGGGCCGCCGGGCGCCGGCAAGGGCACCCAGGCGCCGCGCCTCGCTGGGCGCCTCGGCGTGCCGCACATCTCGACCGGCGACATGCTGCGCGCCCACGTCAAGGGCGACACGGCGCTCGGCCGCGAGGCCAAGGGCTACATGGACGCCGGCGACCTCGTCCCCGACGAGCTCGTGGTGCGCATGCTGGCCGACCGGATCGGCGAGCCGGACGCCGCGGCGGGCTTCCTGCTCGACGGCTTCCCGCGCAACGTCGCCCAGGCGGAGGCGCTCGACGCGATGCTCGCGGAGCGCGGCCGCCCGCTGGACTGCGTCGTCGTCCTCGACGTGCCCGAGGAGGAGGTCGTGCGCCGCATCTCGGGCCGCCTCGTCGCGCAGAACGGGCGCGTCTACCACGAGGTCTACGACCCGCCGCGGACGCCGGGCGTCGACGACGAGGAGGGGCTGCCGCTGATCCGGCGCCCCGACGACGAGCCGGACGTGGTGCGCAACCGCTACCGCAACGTCTACCTGGCCCAGACCGTGCCGGTGCGCGAGCACTACGCGGCGGCCGGGGTGCGCGAGGTCCTCGTGGACGGCACGGGCACGACCGACGAGGTCGCCGCGCGCCTCGACCAGGCCCTGCCCGCGTGATCCACCGCAAGTCGCAGAGCGACCTCGACCGGATGGCCGCCGCGGGCGCGATCGTCGCCGAGACGCTGGCCCTGCTCGCCGAGTCGGCGCGGCCCGGGATGTCGACGCTCGAGCTCGACGAGATCGCCGAGCGGCACATCCGCGCCGCGGGCGGCGTGCCCACCTTCAAGGGCTACCGCGGCTTCCCGGGCTCGATCTGCGCGTCGCCGAACGACATGATCGTGCACGGCATCCCCGCCGACGACGTCGTCCTCGCCGACGGCGACATCATCTCCATCGACGTCGGCGTGACCCGCCAGGGCTTCGTCGCCGACTCCGCGGTGACGGTGGCGATCGGCACCCCGCCGGAGCCCGCGCTCGAGCTGATGCGCGTCTGCCAGGCGTCCCTGTTCGCGGCCGTCGAGGCCTGCCAGCCGGGCTGCCGGCTCGGCGACATCGGCGCCGCCGTGCAGGGCGTGGTGGAGGGGGCGGGCTTCGCCGTCGTGCGCGACCTCGTCGGCCACGGCGTCGGCCGCGCGATGCACGAGGACCCGCAGGTGCGCAACTACGGCGAGGCCGGCACGGGCACCCCGCTCAAGGCCGGCACGACGCTGGCGATCGAGCCGATGATCACCGCCGGGTCCCACGAGATCCGCATCGACGCGGACGGCTGGTCGATCTTCACGATCGACGGGTCGCTCGCCGCCCACTTCGAGCACACCGTCGCGATCACGGACGACGGGCCCCGCGTGCTCACCCTCCTCGACGGCGATTCCATCGTCAACCGGCCGATCTGATGGGTCCGACGCACCGGTTTTCCGTTGTCTGCTACCGTGCGCACTCGCGCGCGGGCCGGGCCATGGCCTGCCGTGCGCGAATCCCGTACGACACAGGCAATCAGAGGGTTCCATGAAGGTCCGTCCCAGCGTCAAGCCGATGTGCGACAAGTGCCGGGTGATCCGGCGCTCCGGCACGGTGCTCGTGATCTGCCAGAACCCCCGACACAAGCAGCGGCAGGGGTAGGCATGGCCCGCATCGCAGGCGTCAACATCCCGCGCGAGAAGCGCGTCGAGATCGGGCTGACGTACATCTACGGCATCGGCCGCTCGACCGCCCAGTCGATCTGCAAGGAGCTCGGCATCGGGGACCAGCAGAAGGTCCGCGACCTGACCGACGAGGAGGTCGCGCGCCTGCGCGCCTACATCGACGCCAACGTGCAGGTCGAGGGCGACCTGCGCCGCGAGCGCTCCGGCAACATCAAGCGCCTGATGGAGATCGGCTGCTACCGCGGCCTGCGCCATCGCCGCGGGCTGCCCGTCAACGGCCAGCGCACCCGCACGAACGCCCGCACCCGCAAGGGCCCGAAGAAGACCGTCGGGCGCGCCCGCAAGGGCTAGAAAGGACTGAAGGAGCTTCATGGCCCCTCCCCGCAGGACCGGTGGAACGCGCGGACGCACGCGCCGCAAGGTGCGCAAGAACGTCGCGGTCGGACAGGCGCACATCAAGACGTCGTTCAACAACACGATCGTCGCCCTGACCGACAAGGAGGGCAACGTCCTCGCCTGGAAGAGCGCCGGCGCCGCCGGCTTCAAGGGCTCGCGCAAGTCGACGCCCTTCGCCGCCCAGGTGACCGCCGACCTGTGCGCCCGCGAGGGCATGGAGCACGGCCTGCAGAAGGTCGAGGTGTTCCTCAAGGGACCCGGCTCGGGCCGCGAGACCGCGATGCGGTCGCTGCAGGCCGCCGGCCTCGAGATCATCGGCGTCCGCGACGTCTCCCCGCAGGCCCACAACGGCTGCCGCGCCCGCAAGCGGCGGCGGGTGTAGGGGGCACGGCATGGCTCGCGTGACCGACCCCAAGTGCCGCCAGTGCCGCCGCGAGGGCGTGAAGCTGTTCCTCAAGGGCGAGCGCTGCCTGACCGAGAAGTGCGCCGTCGAGCGCCGCTCGTACCCGCCCGGCCAGCACGGCCGCGGCCGCATCAAGCAGTCCGAGTACCTGCTGCAGCTGCGCGAGAAGCAGAAGGCGCGCCGCTACTACGGCGTCCTCGAGAAGCAGTTCCGCAACTACTACGCCAAGGCCTCGCGCAAGCAGGGCATCACGGGCGAGGAGCTGCTGCGCCTGCTCGAGATGCGCCTCGACAACGTCGTCTACCGGCTCGGCTTCGCCGCCTCGCGCGCGCAGGCCCGGCAGCTGGTCCGCCACGGCCACTTCCACGTCAACGGCCGCCGCGTCAACATCCCGTCGTACCAGGTCCGCACCGACGACATCATCTCGCTGCGCCCCGGCGCCGCGGGCGAGTCGAGCGTGCGCAGCGCGACGGACCTGACCGCGAGCGTGGCGAACTGGCTGCAGGCCGACCATGACAACCTCACGGGCAAGGTCCTGCGCATGCCCGACCGCGACGAGATCGACACCCCTGTCCAGGAACAGCTGATCGTGGAGCTGTATTCGAAGTGAGCACCCGCATGCTTGATTTCCAGATGCCGCAGATCGTCCACGAGGAGGTCTCCTCCACGGAGGGGGTCTTCGTCGTCGAGCCGCTCGAGCGCGGCTTCGGCTACACGTTCGGCAACTCCCTGCGCCGCGTCCTGCTCTCGTCGCTCGAGGGCGCCGCGGTCACCAGCGTCCGCATCGAGGGCGTGCAGCACGAGTTCACGACGGTGCCGGGCGTCCGCGAGGACGTGACCGACATCATCCTCAACCTCAAGGGCCTCGTCCTCCGCATGGAGGGCGACGCGTCCGAGGTGGAGGCCGACATCGTCAAGTCCGGCCCGGGCGTGGTCACCGCCGGCGACATCAGCGTCGCGGGCGACGTCGAGATCCTCAACAAGGACCTCGTGATCTGCAACCTCGCGGCCAAGTCGAAGCTCGAGCTGTCCCTGACGATCGGCCGCGGCCGCGGCTACGTGCCGGCCGACGGCAACAAGGACCTCGAGACGACGATCGGCGTGATCCCCGTCGACTCGATCTTCTCGCCGATCCGCCGCGTCACCTACTCCGTCGAGCCGGCCCGCGTCGGCTCCGAGACCGACTTCGACAAGCTCACGCTGCACGTGAAGACGAACGGCGCGATCGACCCGAAGGACGCCGTCACGAAGGCCGCCGAGATCCTGATCCGGCAGCTCAACATCTTCGCCAACATGGACACCGCCGAGCTGGCCCGCAGCCTCGAGCGCCAGGCGCCGGCCGACTTCGACGTCGCGCCCGCCAACGGCATGGAGCACATCCTGATCGAGGAGCTCGAGCTGGGCGTGCGCTCGTACAACTGCCTCAAGCGCGTCGGCATCGAGACCGTCGGCGACCTCGTCGCCAAGTCGGACCGCGACCTCGCGTCGATCCCGAACTTCGGCCGCAAGTCCATCGACGAGATCCGCGCCGCGCTGGCCGCGCACGGCCTGCGCCTGCGGGGGGACGAGGGCTAGCGATGCGCCACCAGAGGCGGGGCAGGAACCTGGGCCGCGACACGGCCCACCGCAAGGCGCTCTACGCGAACCTGACCGGCTCGCTCGTCGAGCACGGCCGCATCACGACCACCCTCGCCAAGGCGAAGGAGGTCCGGCCGATCGCCGAGAAGATGGTCACCCTCGGCAAGCGCGGCGACCTCCACGCGCGCCGGCAGGCGAAGGCCTACCTGCGCTCGGGCGACGTCGTCCACGCGCTGTTCGCCGACGTCGCGCCGCGCTTCGCGGAGCGCCCGGGCGGCTACACGCGGATCGTCAAGCTCGGACCCCGCCACGGGGACAACGCCGAGATGGCGATCCTCGAGTGGGTCGACTGACCGAGCGGGACGCGCGGGGGCCGGCCTGATGGGCGAGCCGAACCGGGTCACGGCCGGCGCCGTCTCGATCCCCCTGCCCGCGGGCTGGGAGGACCGCACGGTCGCCACGATCGTGGGGCCGATGTCGGAGGGCGCGCAGCCCAACGTCGTCGTCACGCGCGAGACCCTCTGCAACGCGATGGGCCTCGGCGGCTTCTCGACCGGCTGGGTCCAGAAGCTGGCCGACCAGATCCCCGTCCTCGAGGCGCGGCCCGTGGAGCACATCGAGATCGCCGGGCACCCCGGCCACCTGCGCTGCGTCGAGTGGGAGGCCGCGGGCCTCAGGCTGCGCCAGCTGGTCGGCCTGACCACCGTCGGCATGGACGCCTACGCGATCGTCTGCACGGTCCACTCGTCCGACTTCGAGACGCTCGAGCCGCTCCTGCGCTCCCTGATCGAGGGCGTGGAGATCGCGGAGCACGACCCGGCGCCGGCGGCGTCGTAGGGGCCCGATGGCGGACCCCGGCGAGCGCAGCCTGATCGAGGGCGGCATCCCCGCCCGGCCGCCGAGCCTGATCAGCGGCGGGATCCCCGACGAGCGCCGCCCCCGCGGCTTCGCGGCGCTCCTCCTGCTCGTGGTGCGGCTCGCCTGCGGGGCGGGCGCGCTCGTGCTCGCGGTGCGCCTCCTGCGCGGCCACGCCGACCTCGCGGCCGCGGCGCCCGACTGGGGCCTGCCCGCGCCGGGCCCCGTCCTGTGGGTCGGGGGCGGCCTGCTCGTCCTCTGCGGCCTCGCGCTCGTGCTCGGCATCGCCGCGCGCCTCGCCGGCCTGGTCGCGCTGGCGGCCTGCCTCGTGGCCGTGGCCACCGCGGGCCGCGTCGACGGCGGGCTCGCCCTGTGGGGCCCCGCGGCGCTCGCGGTCGGCTGCCTGCTCGTGGTCTGGCGGGGCGGCGGGGGCGCGCAGCTCCTCAACCGCATCGACCCGTAGCGTGCGCCCGACCCGCCTCGACCTCGCCTACGACGGCACGGGCTTCCAGGGCTGGGCGCTGCAGCACCACGCGCGCACGGTCGAGGGCGAGCTGACGCGCGCCCTCGAGGCGCTGCACGACGGCGTGGGGGAGGTCGTGGTCGCGGGGCGCACCGACACCGGGGTGCACGCCACGGGCCAGGTGGTCAGCGTCGCCCTGGCCGGCGGCCCGCCCGTCGAGAACCTGCCGCGCGCCCTCAACGACCTCCTGCCCGACGACGTCGCCGTGCACGCGGCCGCGGAGGCCGACCCGGGGTTCAGCGCGCGCTTCTCGGCCCGCTCGCGCTCCTACGTCTACCGCGTCCGCCTCGGGCCCGTCCGCGACCCGCTGCGGAGCCGCCGCGAGCTGCACGAGCCGCGCCCCCTCGACCGCGCCGTGCTCGACCGGATGGCGGCGGCGATCGTGGGCGAGCACGACTTCACGGCCTTCACGCCGGCGGAGACGCAGCACCGCACCTTCACGCGCACGGTGCTCGACGCCCGCTGGGTCGAGACGGAGCGGGGCCTGCGCTTCGAGATCACCGCCAACGCCTTCCTGCGGCACATGGTGCGCACGCTGGTGGGGACGATGGTCGAGACGGCGCGCGGCGACCGCGGCACCGACCCGGACGCCTTCCCGGGGCTCCTGACGGGGCGCCCGCGCGCGGAGGCGGGCTGGACGGCCCCGCCGCACGGGCTCTGCCTCGTGCGCGTCGACTACGGCGACTGACCCGAGCCGGCGCGGCCGGGTCCCGGGTATCGTGGGGCGACGTGCGCGTGCTCCTGACCAACGACGACGGCATCGAGTCGCCGGGCCTGCACGCGCTGGCCGTGGCGCTGGCCGAGGCCGCGGAGGTGGTGGTGGTCGCCCCCTGGGACAACCAGTCGGCGGTCGCGCGCGGCATCACGATCCGCGACGAGCTCGAGGTGGAGGCGCGCACGGTGCCGGGGGCGGTCGAGGCGCACGCGCTGACGGGCACGCCCGTCGACTGCGTGCGCTTCGCCGACGTCGGCCTCGCCGGCGGCCCCTTCGACCTCGTGGTCGCGGGTGCCAACCTCGGCGTCAACCTCGGCGACGACGTGACCTACTCGGGCACGGTGGCGGCGGCGATGGAGGGGGTGCTGCTCGGCCGGCCCGGGCTCGCGGTCTCGCAGCAGCCGGACTCCGGCGAGATCCACCACATCGCGGGCGGGTCGTACTCGTTCGGGACGGCGCAGCGGCTCGTGCCCGTGCTCGCCGCGGAGCTCGCCTCCGGGCGGCTGGGCCGCGACGTGGTGCTCAACCTCAACTGCCCGGCGGGGCCCGCGCGGGGCATCAGGATGGCGCGGCTCGGGCGGCGCATCTGGTCGGACCAGGTGGCGCTCGTGGAGCAGGACAACGGGCGCCGGCGCTTCCGCCTCTACGGCGCCGACTCCGACTACCACCGCGAGCCCGGCACCGACTTCGCGGCGATCGCGGAGGGCTACGCGTCCCTGACGGCGCTGCACGTCGACCCCGAGCATCCCGAGGGGCCGGAGCTCCTCGCGCGGCTCGACGCGCTCGTCGCCGGCGTGTGACCCGGGCGACCGCGACCGGGTCGGCAATCGGCTAAGGTAGCCGCGTCGTCGCGCCTGGGGAGGGCCTGATGCCTGTGCAGTCGATTCGGATCGCGGCCGTGCTCGCCGCCCTCGTCGCGCTCCTGACCGTCGCCGCAGCGGCCGGGGCCAAGCCGCATCCCAACCCCAACCTCTGGCTGCACGTCCTGCCGTCGCCGGGCACGCCGCTCGTCGGCGCTGACGTCACGGTCACCGACGCCACGGGCCGTGTGGTCGGCCGGGGCGAGACGAACCTGACCGGCACCGCGCTCCTGCGCGTCGAGAAGGGGGAGCGCGTCACGCGCCCCTACACCGTCACCACCTCGGGCGGCACGACGGACGGCAAGCCGTTCACCGGTCATCTCCGGCTGCGCACGTGGCGCGCCGCTATGCGCGGCGGATCGCACAACGTGAACATGGTCACCACCGCGGCCGCGATCTACGCCGAGCGCCACGGCGGGAGGGTCGCGGACATCGAGCGGCGCATCTTCAAGGGCCTCGGGATGGTGGAGCGCTTCGGGCACATCCACCTCAAGCACAGCTCGCGCATGGTCGACCGGCGCAAGCTCAACCGCCACCACGCGGCGAACGGCGGCTTCGACGGCTCGGTGGAGGTGCTGGTCGAGGCGCTGGAGGGGACGCGGCCCTTCCCGGACCACTCGACGACGCGTCCGGAGAGGCCGCGGGCGCTCGCGCCCGCGACGCGGCAGGCCTCCGGCGGCAGCAGTGTGCCGTGCGGCATCACCACCGCGCCCGCGTCCTCCCAGTCGAACACCGTCGCCGTCGCGGTCGCCAGCGTCCAGATGGCGGCCGGGCTCGTCTCTGGCTTCATGACGAAGGACCCATCGCTGTTCCTCAACGGGGTCTCCGGCATGGCGATGTCGCAGACGCCGGGGATGACCACCAGCTCAATGATGCTGTCGATCGAGAATCAGCTGGCCTGCATCTCCGGGCAGATCGCCGCGCTGCAGAAGAGCGTCGACACCATGTCCGAGCAGCTCGCGGTCAACGCCGCCCAGAGCTGCGAGAGCAACATCCAGACCGTCTGGGCCAACGACTACCTGCCGGTGACGTCGAACGCCGCCGCGTACCCGACGGACCCCGAGTACGGCTACTTCGCCACCAACGACATGATCACCGTGCTGCACGACGACATCCAGAACCAGGTCAAGACGTGCGGCAACATCATCAACACCGCGCTCTTCAACGGCAACGGCGGCCAGGTCGCCGCGTGGACCCAGCTCGTCAAGAACTACAAGTCGGGCAACCCCCGCTCGAACGACAGCATCGCGCTGTCGCAGCAGTCGGTCGTGGAGCTCCAGCAGTTCCTGCAGTACTGGGGCAACCTGATGTACCAGCAGACCGTGCTCGTGAACGAGTGGTACAACATCGAGATCAACTTCAACGGCAAGAAGGTCCAGGCCGGGCAGTTGTCCGCGCTCATCCCGTCGGCTCCCGCCCCGGCGTGCCCCGCTGCCGCCCCGTCGCTCGACAACGTCCAGCCCCTTGCCACGACCGGTTGCCAGTGGCAGCAGAACATCGCCGACGTCTGGCCCGGCGACGTCTACACCGACGAGGTGCTGTGGTGGAAGAAGGGGTCGTCCGCCGCCGGCGCCATCGGCGGCGTCGCGATCAGTGCCGTGCCGGTGGCGTGGGGCACGTCGACCACCGCATGGACGAACGCGCCGAACATGATCACGCCGTACTACCTCCACGACAAGGAGATCGACAAGTACGACAAGCGCTGGAACGCGAAGAACGCGGTCGCGTCGTTCAACGCCCAGCCGGGGACCGACATCGGCGGGCTGAACCAGTCGATCTACTTCCGTCGCGCCCCCTCGGACTACGGCGTGGCGCCGTACTGCGACGGCGACTGCGGCAAGGCGTTCCCGAGCCTTTCCAAGTACGGCCCGTTCTTCTCGAGCTGGCTCAACGCGGCCAAGCCCGCTCCCGTCGACGGCTCGTACGCCACGGTCAACCTCGCCCCGGGCTCGAGCAAGACTGCGGACGGCTGGCAGCAGCTCGCCACCGATGGGGTCGTGGTGTTCGACGACCACTCGACGTGCGGCTACAACGGCACGGGCAAGAGCACCGTCTACGCCCACTACACGTCGCACAACACGATCTACAGCCCGAGCCCGTGGACCGCGAACACCGGCGGCACGATCGGCGGCGGCACGCCTGCTGAGGGCACGGATCCCTGCTCCATCAAGATCCCGATCGCGTTCCTCAAGGGGCGCACGACGACCCAGGGCACGACCTGGCCGAGCGCGCCGGTGATCACGTCCACCGGCACGGTCGCGGTGGCGACGAACCTGGTGGCGACCGGCTGCCCGTCCGGGGGCTGCGTGTGGGCGATCTCCAGCGACGGCACTCCCGCGGGGCTGGCGCTGTCGGCGACGGGCACCTTCTCGTGGCCGGGCGCGACCAGCGGCCAGACCGCGAGCGTGCAGGTCGTCGCCGGCAACAACGTGGCCTACTCCCCGCCGGTCACGCTGACCGTCAAGGTGCCGTAGGGCGCGGGCCGCTCAGTCCTCGTCGAGCCAGGCGCTCGGCGCCGAGCGGGACTGCTCGTCCACGACGAGGTCGAGGCGGCTCGGCGGCGGCAGGTCGTCGCGCTCCTCGCCGTCGAAGCGGTGCTCGCGCAGCAGCACCTGCGCGACGCGCAGGCGGTCGATCGCGGCGGGCGCGGCCGCGCCGAGCAGGTCGCCCTCCTGCAGCCACTCGACGACCTCCTCGAGGAGGTCGCAGGCCGCGATCAGCGATGCGGCGGGGGAGGGCTCGTCGCCGGCGGCCTTGGCGGCGAGCGCGGCGGCCAGCTCGTCGCCGTCCTTGCGCAGGGCGTCGCCGCGGCGCGTCGGCCAGCGGGCGCCCGTCGCGCTGACGGCGAGCAGGCGCGCG
>CAIQOY010000302.1 GCA_903873565.1 uncultured Actinomycetes bacterium | reverse complement strand
CGCGCCGGCCGCACCCGCGGCGCCCGCCGCGCCCGCCCCGGCGGCAGCGGCCGCCGGCGAGGAGGTGTACACCTTCTCGCGCGTCCGCCAGGTGACCGCGAAGCACATGCGCGAGTCGCTCGACACCGCCGCGCACGTGACGCAGGTCTGGGAGGTCGACCTCGGCCGCGTGACCGAGATCCGCAGCCGGCTGAAGCCGAAGTTCCAGCAGGACTACGGCGTCAACCTCTCGTTCCTGCCGTTCATCATGCGGGCCGCCGTCGACGCGATCGCGGCCTGGCCGTGGATGAACGCGGAGGTCCGCGAGGGCGACGCGCTGATCAAGCGCTACGTCAACCTCGGCATGGCGGTGGCCGTCGACGACGGCAAGGGCCTGCTCGTGCCGTCGATCAAGAACGCGGAGACGCTCAACCTGCTCGGCCTCGCGCAGGCCGTCAAGGACTTCGCCGACCGCGGCCGCACCAAGCAGCTGACGATCGACGACCTCACGGGCGGCACCTTCACGATCACCAACCCGGGCGTGTTCGGCTCGCTCTACGGCACGCCGATCATCCCCGTCGGGCAGGTCGGCATCCTCGACACCGGCGCGATCGTGCGACGGCCGATGGTGGTGGCCGGCCCCGACGGCTCCGAGGCGATCGCGATCCGCCCGATGATGTACATCTCGCTGAGCTTCGACCACCGCCTGATCGACGGCGCCTACGCCTCGCAGTTCATGGCCCAGGTCAAGCAGAACCTCGAGACGTGGGACGAGGAGGCGTTCGGGGCGTGAGCGCTCCCGCCGCGACCGCGGCCTACCTCCTCGACCTGCCCGGGCTGACGCCCTACGACGAGGCGCTGGCCACGATGGCCGACCTGGCGGGCGCCCGCTCGCAGCAGGCGATACCCGACACCCTGATGCTGCTCGAGCACGAGCCGGTGGTGACCCTCGGCACGCGCACCGACGTGGCCAGCGAGATCCCGCACCCCGCGCTCCTCGAGCAGCGCGGCATCGGCGTGGTGGAGGTCGCCCGCGGCGGGCGCGCCACCTACCACGGCCCCGGGCAGCTGGTCGGCTACCCGATCCTCGACCTCGCCCCGCTCGGCCGCGACCTGCGCCGCTACGTGGAGATCCTCGAGGGCGCCCTGATCGACGCGCTGGGCGACCTCGGCGTGGTCGCGGAGGCGCGCGAGGGGGAGGAGCACACCGGGGTCTGGGTCGAGGACCGCAAGATCGCCTCGATCGGCGTCCACGTCGCCTCGTGGATCACCACGCACGGCTTCGCCCTCAACGTCGACTGCGACCTCGGGCCCTTCGACCTGTTCGTCGGCTGCGGCCTGCAGGAGACGCGCTACACGACCGCCGCGATCGAGGCGGGCCGGCCGATCGACCGGGCCGAGGCCTCCGCCGCGGTCCTGGCCCGGCTCGGCGAGCGCCTCGGCCGCACCTGGGAGGCCCTGCCCCTGTGATCACCGAGCACCGCTACACCGTCTTCGCCAGCGACCTCGTGCGCTCGCGGCAGTTCTACGAGAACCGGCTCGGCTGCACGCTGTCCGAGATCGACGAGAACGGCTTCGTCGCCACGCGCGACGGCCTGCGCGTCGAGGTCGAGGGCGGCGCCGTGCGGCGCAAGTTCGGGAAGAAGTGGCTGGCCGAGGCCGGCATCTACATCACGCTCGTCGTCGACGACTTCGACGCCATCCTCGCCGAGCTCAAGGAGCGCGACGCGCCCTTCCTCGACGACGTCACCGAGTCGGCGGACGGGCGGCGCGTGACCGGCATCGCCGACCCCGACGGCGTCCTCTACGAGATCCGCGAGGCCTGACGTGCCCTGGGGGCCCGAGGCCAAGCAGCGGCCCGACTGGATGCGGGTGCGCGCCGCGAGCCCGGGGTCGCGCTTCGACGAGCTGACGGAGATCGTGCGCTCGAACGGGCTGCACACGGTCTGCGAGGAGGCCGGCTGCCCGAACATCGGCGAGTGCTGGGGGCGCGGCACCGCGACCTTCCAGATCATGGGCGACACCTGCACGCGCGCCTGCCGCTACTGCGCCGTCACGAGCGGCAAGCGCGGCGAGGCGCTCGACCCGCTCGAGCCGGCCAAGCTTGCCGCGGCGGCGGAGCGGATGGGGCTGCGCCACGTCGTGGTCACGAGCGTCGACCGCGACGACCTGCCCGACAAGGGCGCCGAGCACTGGGCGCAGACGATCCGCGCGCTGCGCCGCCGCAACCCCGAGCTGCAGGTCGAGGTGCTGGTGCCGGACTTCCTCGGCGCGGAGGAGGCGGCGATCCTGACCGTCCTCGCGGCCGAGCCGCACGTCTACAACCACAACATCGAGACGGTGCGGCGCGTCCAGCCCGCGGTGCGCATCCGGGGCGACTACGACCGCGCGCTGTGGATCCTCCGGCGGGCCAAGGAGCTGTGGGCCGAGCACTTCCCCGAGCGCGGGCCCCTGCTCACGAAGAGCGGCATCATCGTGGGGATGGGCGAGACCGACGACGAGGTCGTCGAGACGATGCGCGACCTGCGCGCCCACGACGTCGACGTGGTCACGATCGGCCAGTACCTGCAGCCGAGCGCGAAGCACCTGCCGCTCGACCGCTGGGTGCCGCTCGACTCCTTCCGCCGCTTCCGCGAGGAGGGCGTGGCGATGGGCTTCGGCAGCGTGTTCGCCGGCCCGCTCGTGCGCTCGAGCTACCGCGCCGAGGAGCAGCGGCTCGCCGCGGAGGGCGGCAGCCGCGTGGTCGCCTACTAGCGGGCGGGCCTATGCTCCCCTCGTGGCGGGGGACACGGGCAGCATCCACCTCGGCGCCGCGGGCGCCGTCAGCGCCGCCGACGGCGAGTGGACGTACCTCGAGGCCGTCAACCGCGCGCTGGCCGACGCGATGGCCGAGGACGAGCGGGTGTTCCTGCTCGGCGAGGACATCGGCCACTTCGGCGGGCCGTTCGGGGCCACCAAGGGCCT
>CAIQOY010000301.1 GCA_903873565.1 uncultured Actinomycetes bacterium | reverse complement strand
GCGGGCGGCCCGAGGCGTCGAGCACGACGGCGTCGGCGCCGAGGCCGCCGTGGGCGAGGCCGGCCGCGTGGAGCTGCGCGAGCGCCGCCGCCGCGTCCGCGGCCACCAGCACGATGCTGGCCTGCGGCATCCGCACGGCGGTGGAGAGCAGCGGCCCGTCCGCCTGCGCCTCGACGTGGAGGACCGCGCCGTCGGGGTCGACGACGGTGTCGAGCACCGGCGCGAGGCTGGCGTGGCGGCACTGGGCGATCCGGCGCAGGTGCTCGCCGGCGAGGGCGCCGCGCGTCCCGGCCCCGATCCGCGCGAGGGCGACGCGGTGGTCGGCGACCTGGTCCACGGCCAGCTCGCGCGCCACGCCGCCGATCGCGGGCAGGGGCGCGACGCCGCGATAGCGGTCCGCGCTCACGGCCGGGCCTCGGGGACGCACGCGATCAGGACCACCCGCCCTGTATACCATGCTCGGCGCCGCCTCCCTGCGCCCTTCACCGCCCCGTGCCCACCCCGCCGCCCGCAGATCTGCCGCATCCCCGCATCCCCGTCGAGGAGGCGCGCGCGCTGGTCGTCGGCGCCGTGCGCCGCGTCCCGGCGGAGCGCGTCGCCCTCGCCGAGCTGGCCGGCCGCGTCCTCGCCGAGCCCGTCGTCGCGCCCCACGACCTGCCCCGCCACGCCAACTCCGCGATGGACGGCTACGCCGTGCGGGCGGGCGACCCCGGCCCGTGGCCGGTCGCCGACCGCATCCTCGCCGGCGACGACCCCGCTCCCCTGCCGGCCGGCGCCTGCGCGGCGATCGCCACGGGCGGCGTCCTGCCCGACGGCGCCGACGCGGTCGTGCCGATCGAGCAGGCCGAGGAGGCCGACGGCGCCGTCACGGCGTCCGTGGCCCCCGCCACGGGCGACCACGTCCGCGCCGTGGGCGCCGACGTGCGCGCGGGCGACGAGGTGCTGCCGGCCGGGTCCGCGCTCGGCCCGCTGGCCGCCGCGGCCGTCGCCGGCCTCGGGCTGACCGGCGCCGTCTGCGCGGCCCGCCCGCGCGTCGCGGTCCTGACCACGGGCGACGAGCTGGTGGCGCCCGGGGCGCCGCTGGCCCGCGGGCAGATCCACGAGTCCAACTCCGTCCTCGTGCGGGCGGCGCTCGAGCGGGCCGGCTGCGCCGTGGTGCACGTCGGCGTCGTGCCCGACGACGCCGCGGCGACCCGCGTCGCCTTCGCGGCGGCCCTCGCGGGCGCCGACCTCGTGGTCTCCACGGGCGGCGTCTCCGTCGGGCCGCGCGACCACGTCAAGCCGGCGCTCGCCGAGCTCGGCGTGCGCGAGCTGTTCTGGCGGATCGCCACCCAGCCGGGCCAGCCGACCTGGTGCGGCGTCGCACCGGACGGCGCCCTCGTCGCCGGGCTGCCGGGCAACCCGCTGTCGTGCCTCGCGGGGCTGCACCTCCTGCTCGTGCCCGCCGTGCGGGCGATGCTGGGCGCCGACCCCGCGCCCGCGACGGTGCGCGCCGAGCTCGCGGCGCCCGTGCGGCGGCTGCCGGCGCGGCTGCGCTGCCTGCCGATGCGGCTCGCGGACGGCCGCCTCGAGGACCTCGGCGCCGGCGTCTCGCACCAGCTCTCGCGCGCGGCCCGCGCGAACGCCCTGGCGCTGGTGCCGACCGGCGAGGGCGAGCTGGCCGCCGGCGAGCGGGTCGACGCCGTCGTCCTCGGCTGAACGGCCGCGGAGGCGCGGCGCGCGATCTGCGGAGCGGGCGGCGCGCCCGCGCTAGGGTGCCGCCGCACGGAACCGACGCGACCCACGGAGGCACGAGGCAGATGGCGGACCACCGGATCGAGACCGACAGCATGGGCGAGGTGCAGGTCGCCTCGGATCGCTACTGGGGGGCGCAGACCGAGCGCTCCATCGACAACTTCCAGATCGGCCTCGGCACGTACCACTGGGACCGCCCGATCATCCGCGCGCTCGGCGTGCTGAAGAAGTCCGCGGCGCGCGCCAACAAGGACCTCGGCCAGCTGCCGCCCGACGTCGCCGACCTGATCATCGCCGCCGCCGACGAGGTCATCGACGGCAAGCTCGACGACCACTTCCCCCTCGTCGTCTGGCAGACCGGCTCCGGCACCCAGTCGAACATGAACGTCAACGAGGTCATCTCGAACCGCGCGATCGAGATGGCGGGCGGCGTGCTCGGCTCGAAGGCCCCGGTCCACCCGAACGACCACGTCAACCGCGGCCAGTCCTCGAACGACACCTTCCCGACGGCGATGCACATCGCCGCGGTCGAGGTCATCGACACGGTCCTGATCCCGAACGTCCTCGTCCTGCGCGACACCCTCGACGCCAAGGCCAAGGCCTACGCGGACGTGGTCAAGATCGGCCGCACCCACCTGCAGGACGCGACGCCGGTCACGCTCGGCCAGGAGATCTCGGCCTGGGTCGCCCAGATCGACGACGCGGTCGCCCAGGTCCGCCACGCCCTCGACGGCCTGCTCGAGCTGGCCATCGGCGGCACCGCGGTCGGCACCGGCCTGAACGCGCACCCCGAGTTCGGCGACCTCGCCGCGAAGTACATGGCGGAGGAGACCGGCTACGGCTTCTACTCCTCGGCCAACAAGTTCAAGGCGCTCGCCTCGCACGACGCCCTCGTCAACGCCTCGGCCGCCGAGCGCACCCTCGCGGGCGCGCTCCTGAAAATGGCCAACGACGTGCGCCGCCTCGCCTCCGGCCCCCGCGCCGGCATCGGCGAGATCTCGATCCCGGAGAACGAGCCGGGCTCGTCGATCATGCCGGGCAAGGTCAACCCGACGCAGTGCGAGGCCCTCACGATGGTCTGCGCGCAGGTCTTCGGCAACGACGCCGCCGTCGCCTTCGCCGGCACCCAGGGCGACTACCAGCTCAACGTCTACAAGCCGGTGATGGTCTGGAACGTGATCGAGTCGGCCGAGCTGATCGGCGCGGCCTGCCGCTCCTTCAACGATCGCTGCGCGGTCGGCATCGAGCCCAACCACGACGTCCTCGAGCGCAACCTCAACGCCTCGCTGATGCTGGTCACGGCCCTCAACACCCACATCGGCTACGAGAACGCCGCCAAGATCGCGAAGAAGGCCCACCAGGAGGGCACGACGCTGATCGAGGCCGCGACGGCGCTGGAGCTCCTGACGCCCGAGCAGTACGCCGAGTGGGTCGTGCCGGTCGACATGACCCGGCCGCTCGCCGACTAGGCGCTAGTCCTCCGCGAGGGCGCCGACGGCGCCCGCCCCGATCAGCACGCTGCCCCCGACGACGAGGGCGGGCGGCAGCGCGCCCGTGGCCGCGGCCCCGATCAGGGTCGCGGGGTCGGCCCCGCGCAGGAGGAAGATCAGGAGGCCCGTCAGGACGACGGGGCCGAGCGACCAGGCCAGCCGCCCGAGCCGCTCCGCCGGGCGCGGGACGAGCGACCAGACCCACAGCGCCGGCACGGCGACGAGCACGCTGGCCGGGCTGCCGGCGAGCAGGAGGAGGGCGGCGACGATGCCGACCGCGGTCGCGCCGATCAGGGGCGGCGGCGCGCTGACCCGGCGGGACAGGAGCCACGCGGCGGCCAGCGTGAGGACCAGCGCCACGAGGGCGACGGCGACCACCCCGGCGAGGTCGGCGCGCGGCCAGCCCGACCCGGGCGCCGTCGCCACGCCCCCGGTCAGGTCGACGACGCGGGCGACGAGGACCGCGGCGACGCCGGGGACGGCGCCGACGAGGGCGACGGCGAGGGCCGCGCCCCAGCCGGACCGCGACGGGCGGCCGCCGGCG
>CAIQOY010000300.1 GCA_903873565.1 uncultured Actinomycetes bacterium | reverse complement strand
GTACTCCATCGTGCCGCCGTCGGGCTTCGTGCGGACGCCGTCGGAGCCCATCGCGTAGCCGAGCTCGTCGAGGATCGCGTTGCCGGCGGCGATGTCGAAGGGCTCGGGCTGGATCTCGGTGTTGAGGTACTCGCCGGATAGCGGCGTGAACATCGTGGCCGCCGGGGTGCCGTAGCCGTTGAGCACCGTGTCGATGATCTTCTGGCGGTCGACGCCCATCGCGAGGGCCTCGCGCACCTTCGGGTCGAGCAGCTCCTTGTTCTTCGGCTTGTCGGGGTTCGAGTTGAAGCCGATGTCGTAGACGAAGGTCGAGTCGCCGATCTGCACCTGGTACTTCGGGTTCGACTCGTACTGCTCGGCGAGGGTCGGGGGAACCGTGTCGACCGAGTCGAGCTGGCCGCCGTCGAGCGCCGCGAGCATGGCGTCCGAGTTCTGGTAGACCGTCAGCCCGACGGCGTCCACGTTCGGCGCGGTGCCGTAGTAGCCCGGGTTCCGCTCCAGGATGATGGTGCCCTTGTCGTCGTACTCCTTCATGAAGAAGGAGCCGCCGCCGACCTGGCCGCCCTCCGTCGGGTCCCACTTCTTGAGGCCCTTGCCCTTGTCGCCGACGAGCGGCTCGAGCACGTGCTGGGGCAGGATGTAGAACTGCTGGATCTGGGACAGGACGTTGGCGACGGCCTTGTCGTAGGTGATCACGACGGTGCTGTCGTCCGGGGCCTCGACCGAGGTCGCGTGCGTCAGGTACGGCGCCATCGTGCCGGCCGGGCCGTCCGCGTACTTGATGATCAGGTTCCCCGTGAACGCCGCGTCCTTGGCGGTCAGGGGCGTCCCGTCCGACCACTCGCCGGGCTTGACCGTGAAGGTCCAGACCTTGCCGTCCTCCGACGTCTCCCACGACTCGGCCCAGTCGCCGACGAGCTGGAAGTCCTCGTCGTACTGGACGAGCGTCGGGTAGGTGTTCGTGAAGAGGATGTAGGAGGTCGCCGAGAAGGCCACGAACGGGTTCGGCGAGTCGGGGCCCGACGTCGTGCCGAGGCGGAAGATGCCGCCCGGCTTGATCTCGGCCGCCGCCGTCTCGCCGCCGGCGGACTCGCCGCCGGCGGACTCGCCGCCGCCGGCGTCGCCGCCCTGGCCGGGCGTGGTCGATTCACCGCCGCCGCAGGCCGCGATCGCGGCCGCCACGACGAGTGCCATGAGCAACGCGAGGATGCGCTTCATCGGTCTCTCTCCCTCCCGAGGATGGGGCTACTCTACCGCGTGACAGGGCCGTTGTCAGGATCGGGGAGCAGATGGTGGTCGAGGTCGAGGGGATCCCCATCGAACTGCGCGCGCGGGGTGCCGGACGGCCGCTCCTGCTCGTGCACGGATGGTCGGCCGATCACCGCTACCTTTGCGCCGACCTCGATCCGGTGCTCGACGCGCACGGCGGCTGGCGGCGCGTCGCCTTCGACCTGCCGGGGCACGGCGCGACGCCCGCGCCGGACTGGCTCGGCACGCAGGAGGCGATGCTGCGGATCGTCGCCGCGGTCGGCGAGCGCGCCTTCGACGGCGCGCCCTACGCGGTGGCGGGCAACTCGTACGGCGGCTACCTCGCGCTCGGGCTGGTGCGCACGCGGCCCGCGAGCCTGCTCGGCGCGGCCCTGCTCGTGCCCGACCTACCCCGCGATGACGCCACGCGCGACGTCGCCGACCCCGTCGTGATCCACCCGGACCCCGACGCGTTCGACGAGCTCGCCGAGGACGAGGCCTGGATCCCGGACGCCCTGCCGGTCCACGAGCGGCGCATGCTCGACGCGATCCGCGCGCACGACATGCCGGCCTACCGCAGCTGCGACCGCGCCTTCCTCGGGCGCCTCGACGCCGCCTACGTGCACACGGGCGCCGCCGCGGACGGCTCGCGGCCGTTCGCCCGCCCGAGCCTCGTCGTCGCCGGCCGCCAGGACGGCACCGTCGGCTGGCGCCGGCAGATGGCGCTCCAGGACGAGTTCCCGCGCGGCACGTTCGCGACGCTCGACCTCGGTGGCCACCACCTGGGCCGGGTCGAGCGCCCGGCGCTGTACGGCGCGCTCGTCGGCGACTGGCTCGAGCGGATGGAGCGGGAGGCGGCGTGACCGGCCTCGACGCGTTCGCGGCCGACGGCGTCTGGCTGCGCTGCCAGCTGCACTGCCACACGACGCGCTCGGACGGCAAGCCCGAGCCCGACGAGCTCGTGCGCCACTACGCCGCCGCGGGCTTCGACGCCGTGGCGATCACCGACCACTGGCTGATCACCGTGGCCGAGGCCGGCCTCGCCGGGCCGCTGATGATCCCGGCGAGCGAGCTCTCCGCCCACCTCGCGCACGTGCCCTTCGAGGCGGACGTCGTGGCGATCGGGATCGACGAGCTGCCCGAGCCGCGCGCGGCCTTCCCGACGATCGCCGACTGCGCGGCCTGGATCGCCGAGCGGGGCGGTGCCGCCCTGCTCGCCCACCCGCGCTGGAGCGCCCTGACCCCCGATGACATCCTGCCCGCCACCGCGCTGCACGGGCTCGAGGCCTACAACGGCAGCTGCGCCCTCGAGCAGGGCAACGGCCTCTCCGACGCCATCTGGGACGAGGTCTCCGAGCGCGGGCTCTTGCTCGGGGCGATCGCCTCCGACGACGCCCACCGGATCGGCCAGCCCGACGGCTCCGACAGCCTGCTCGGCTGGACCATGGTGCGGGCGCGCGAGCGCAGCGCCGCGGGCGTGGTGGAGGCCCTGCGCCGCGGGCACGCGTACGGGTCGACCGGCCCCGCGATCCACCACGTGGAGCGCGCCCCGGGCGGCCTCGAGGTGGCCTGCTCGCCGGCCGTGGCCGTCGGCCTCGCCTCGGGTCCGCGGGACGGGGGGCGGGTCAGCGCCGATCCGGCGCGGGCCGCCTACCGGGCGCGCATCCTCGAGCGCGACGCCGCGGGGCTGATCGTGCGCGCGCACCTCGACGAGCCCGAGTTCTGCCAGTGGGGCCGCGTCGAGGTCGACGCGGCGGACGGCGGTCGCGCGTGGACGGGCCCGATCGGCCTGCCCGGCGAGCGGGCGCCGCAGCGCCCCTGGCTCTAGCCCTCGGTGCGGTGGATCGTGTCCCAGGGGATCTTGGACACGTACACGAGGTACGGCTCCGAGATCCCGCCCCAGCCGGGCTGGTAGGCGCGCACGAACTGGGTCTGGGCGATGAAGATGTACGGGCGGTCGCGGTACAGGATCTCCTGCATCTCCCAGACGATCGCCTGGCGCTTGGCCGGATCCGTCTCGGCGGCCTGCTTCGCGTAGAGGGCGTCGTACTCGGGGTTGCAGTAGCCCGTGTCCGACCAGTTGCCGTACTGGTCGCACATCACCGTCATCAGCATGAAGTCGGGGTCGATGTAGCCGAGCCACGACCACATGTGCATGTCGAAGTCGAGGTACTTGCCGTCGGGCGCCATCATCGCGTCCCACGCCGCCGAGCCGTCCATGGCCTGGCCGGTGGTCTCGATGCCGATCTCCTCCCAGGCGGCCTGGAGGATCTCGAACTTGCGCTCCTGGCCGGGGATGTCGGTCGGCAGGATCACCTCGTAGCTCATCCGCTCGCCCTCCGGGGTGACGCGGATGCCGTCGTCGCCCTTGGCGTAGCCGGCCTCGTCGAGGATGCGGTTGGCCTCGGCGAGGTCGTAGGCCTCCGGCTGGATGGCCGGGTTGAGGTACTCGCCGGCGATCGGCGTGAGGATGCTCGCCGCGGGCTTCGCGTAGCCCGCGTAGACCGTGTCGATGATCGCCTGGCGGTCGACGGCGTGGGCCATCGCCTCCTTGACGCGCGGGTCGAGCAGCTCGCGGTGGTCGCGCTTCTTCGGGTTGGCGTTGAAGCCGATGTTGATCACGTCGGGGACGTCGCCGGGCAGGATCGTGACGCCGGGCAGCGCCTCGAGCTGGCCGACCACGGTCGCGGGCACCTTGTCGAGCGCGTCGAGCTCGCCGGCCTTGAAGGCGCTGACCATCGCGTCGGGGTTCTGGTAGACGGTCATCCCGATCGCGTCGACGTGGGGCTTCGGGCCGTAGTAGCCGGGGTTGCGCTCGAGCAGGGTGGTGCCCTTGTCGTCGTACTGCTTGACGAAGAAGGGCCCGCCGCCGACGAGCTCGCCCGCGGCGGCCATGTCCCACGTGTCGAGGCCCTTGCCGCCCTCGCCGACGTGCTGCGAGAAGACGTGGCTCGGCAGGATGTAGAAGGGCTGCAGGTTCGCGAGCGCGGTCGCGCGCGGCTCGGAGTAGGTGATCTCGAGCGTGAGGTCGTCGATCGCCTTGGCCGACTCGACGCCCTCGATGTAGCCGGCCATCAGGCCGGTCGAGACGTCGGCGTACTCCTTGACCGTCTCGATCGTCCAGACCGCGTCCTGCGCGGTCAGGGGCGTGCCGTCCGACCACTCGCCGGGGCGCAGGGCGAAGGTGTAGACCGTCTGGTCGTCGGAGACGGTCCACGACTCGGCCCAGTCGCCGGTCAGCTGGAAATCCTCGTCGTACTGGACGAGGGCCGGGTACATCTCCTGGAAGATCACGTACGAGACCTGGTTCGAGCCGACGAACGGGTTGATGCCGTCCGGCGGGTCGGTGTAGCCGATGCGCAGGATCCCGCCCTCGACGATCGCGCCCGTGTCGCCCGCGGCGGCGTCCGTGGCCGCGGCGTCGCCGCCCCCGGCGGTCGGGGTGGTGGACTCGCCGCCGCCGCAGGCCGCGAGGGCGAGCGTGGCGAGGACGAGCAGGAGCAGGCTGGCGAGGCGGCGCGGCATGGGTCCCTCCCGGACGCGGTCGGGACGACTGTAGCGGCCGCGGGGCCCGGCGTGGCGGCGGCCACCGCACCGATACACTGCCCGGCCGATGGACCGACGCGCAGAGCTGGAGGAGCGGACCCGCTACGAGGCCGCCGAGGTCGAGGGCCGGATCTTCGCCCAGTGGCAGGCGGACGGCCTCTTCGACGCGCACCCCGACGCCCCCGGCGAGCCGTACTGCATCCAGCTGCCGCCGCCGAACGTGACCGGCAGCCTGCACATGGGCCACGCCCTCAACGGCGCCGTCCAGGACCTCCTGATCCGCTGGCAGCGGATGGCGGGTCGCAACGTGCTCTGGCAGCCGGGCACCGACCACGCGGGGATCGCCACGCAGATGGTGGTCGAGCGCGAGCTGGCCAAGGAGGGGAAGACGCGCCACGACCTCGGCCGCGAGGCCTTCGTGGAGCGGGTCTGGGCCTGGAAGGACGCGACGGGCTCGACGATCATCGAGCAGTACAAGCGGCTCGGCGCCTCGATGGACTACGGGCGCGAGCGCTTCACGATGGACGAGGCGTACGCGCGCGCCGTGCAGGACGTGTTCGTGGCGCTGCACGCGAAGGGCTGGATCTACCGCGACGAGTACCTGGTCAACTGGAGCGTGCCGCTGGCCACCGCGATCTCCGACCTCGAGGTCGAGCACCGGGACGTCGACGACGTCCTCTACGAGGTCGCCTACCCGGTCGAGGGCGGCGGCGAGATCGTGATCGCCACCGTGCGGCCCGTCACCATCCTCGCCGACGTCGCGATCGCCGTGCACCCCGACGACGAGCGCTACCGCGACCTCGTGGGTCGCCACGCGATCGTGCCGCTGGTCGACCGGCCGGTGCCGATCATCGCCGACGAGCGCGTCGAGATCGGGTTCGGGACGGGGGCGCTGAAGATCACGCCGGGCCACGACCCGACGGACTTCGAGATCGGCCGCGACCACGGCCTCGAGACGATGTCGGCGATCGGCCTCGACGGGGCCCTGACGGACCTCGTGCCGGAGTGGGCGGGTCTGGGCGCGGAGGAGGGGCACGAGCGCGCGGTCGAGCGGCTGCGCGAGACGGGCGCCCTGCGCGCCGAGCACCCCTACCGCCACAGCGTGGGCTTCTGCCAGCGCTCCGGCGCCCGCATCGAGCCCCTGGTCAGCCTGCAGTGGTTCTGCCGCATGGACGAGCTGGCGGCGCCCGCGATCGAGGCGGTCAAGACGGGCGCGGTGCGCTTCCACCCCGAGCGGATGGCCAAGATCTACCTCGACTGGATGGAGGCGATCCGCCCCTGGTGCGTGTCGCGCCAGCTGTGGTGGGGCCACCGGCTGCCGGTCTGGTTCGCGCCGGACGGCTCGTTCGTCGTGCAGGTCGACCGTCCCGAGGGCGAGGGCTGGGAGCAGTCGACGGACGTCCTCGACACCTGGTTCTCGTCGGCGCTCTGGCCCTACGCGACGCTCGGCTGGCCGGAGCGGACGCCCGAGCTGGCGCGCTGGTACCCGGGCCACGTCCTCGTCACCGGGCGCGACATCATCAACCTCTGGGTCGCGCGGATGATCATGACCGGCATCGAGTTCGCCGGCGGGATCCCGTTCACCGACGTCTACATCAACTCCACGATCCAGGCCGCCGACGGCCGG
>CAIQOY010000299.1 GCA_903873565.1 uncultured Actinomycetes bacterium | reverse complement strand
CAACCGCACCGGCCTCGAGCTGTCGGGCCCGCAGGCCGCCGAGGTGCTGGCCACCTGCATGGCGCTCGACCTGCACCCGCGCGCGTTCGGCCCCGGTCGCTGCGCGCAGACCCTGCTCCAGAAGGCGCCGGTGATCGTGGAGCGGCGCGGCGACGACGCGTTCCTCCTGCTCGTGCGGCCCTCGTTCGCGGCCTACGTGGCCGAGTGGCTGGTCGACGGCATGGCCGGTCTCGCGGCCGACCTCGCCGCCGGCTAGGGCTGCATCGGCCGGCGCTCCGGCGCGTCGAGCCAGGGGCGCTCGCGCTCGAGCGCGGCCCCGACCCGGAACGTCGTCGCGTCGTCGTACGTGCGCCCGACGATCTGCAGGCCCGTCGGGACGCCGTTGTCGGCGAAGCCGCTCGGCACGCTCAGGACCGGGCACGAGCTGAGGATGTTGAAGACCGGGGTGAGGATGCCGTCGAAGTAGAACGGCGTCTCCTCGCCGCCGACCTCGAGCCCGTGGTCGGCGTACTCGTCGTCGGCGACGAGCCCGCGCATGCCGACGGTCGCGCAGAGCAGGACGTCGTGGTCCTCCAGCACGGCGGCGACGGGCGTCCAGATCGCGGCCTCGAGCTCGAGCTCGCGGTAGACGTCGGGCCGCTCGCCCGCGAGGCGCTCCGCGTACGCCGCGAACGCCAGCGCGTGCGCCGTCATCTCGTCACGGTGCTCCGCGGCCATGCCGGCGATCCAGGCGGCGAAGATCGTGCCGAAGTGGATGCCGAAGGCCTCCTGCACGGCCGCCCGGTCGAGGCCGACCTCGACCTCGCGCACGTCGGCGCCCGCGTCGCGCAGCGCCTCGGCCGCGGCGTGGGTGTTGGCGCGCACCTCCGGGTCGAGGGGGAAGCAGCCGAGGTCGGGGCAGACGGCGATCCGCAGGCCCCGCACGTCGGCGTCGATCGGGCCGAGCTCGTACTTCGGGCGCAGCGAGCGGTGGTCCATCGGGTGCGGGCCGGCCAGCGCGTTCTGGAACAGCCGCATGTCCTCGACCGTGCGGGCGAGGCCGCCGTTGTGGCAGTAGACGTCGAGGTTGAACGGCGGCTCGACGGGCACGCGGCCGTACGGGGCCTTGAACCCGACGACGCCGTTGAAGGAGGCGGGGATCCGGATCGAGCCGCCGATGTCGGAGCCGCCGGCGAGCGTCGCGGATCCGGCGGCCAGCGCGGCGCCCGAGCCGCCCGACGAGCCTCCGACCCCGTACTCGGGGTTCCAGGGGTTGCGGGTGACGCCGTGGATCCGCGACTGCGTGAAGCCGGCGCACGAGAACTCGGGCGTCGTCGAGCGGGCGTGCTGGACGCAGCCCGCATCGAGCATGCGCTGGGCGAGCGGCGAGGTCTCCTCGGCGATCAGGTCGCGGTAGACGAGGCTGCCCATCGACCAGGGCTGGCCGGCGACCGGCATCTCGTCCTTGATGGCGAGCGGGATGCCCTCGAGGGGGCGCGCCTCGCCCCTTGACCAGCGGGCCTCCGCCTGCGCTGCCTCCGCGCGGGCCTCGTCGTAGCGCGTGAAGCAGAACGCGTTGACGGTCGGCTCCGTCTCCTCCGCGCGGGCGATGACGGCGTCCATGAGCTCGACGGGGGAGAGCTCGCGGGCCGCGAAGCGGCGCAGCGCCTCGGCGGCGGTCAGGTAGGCGAGGTCAGTCATGGCGGCGCAGGAACTCCTCGACCACGTCGGCGTAGGCGTCCGCCTCCTCGATGTGCGCGACGTGCGACGACTCCTCGAAGCAGCGCATCTCGGCGTGCGGGACGCCGGCCTTGATGCCGTTCGCGCACGGCTCGCCGAGCTCGTCGTAGCGGCCGTAGGTGAGCAGCGTCGGGATCGCGATCCGGTCGAGGTCCGCCTCGCGGGTCCAGTCCCT
>CAIQOY010000298.1 GCA_903873565.1 uncultured Actinomycetes bacterium | reverse complement strand
GGCCGAAGGACGGCGTGCCCACGACGTCCGTCCACGTCTACTCGCCGCCCCTGCGGCTGATGGGCGCGTACTACGAGGGCGAGGACGGCGGGCTGGTGCGGGTGCCGATGGACGGCGACGAGGAGCTCGTCAACCTCAACGACTAGGCGCGACGGCGCCGCGCTTGCGGCGCTTCTCCAGCTTCGCCCAGGGCAGCGCGTTCACGACGTCGGCCTTCTGCGCCCAGCCGCGCCGCGCGGTGTCGACGCCGTAGCGCAGCACGTCGATGCCCTCCGGGCGGTGCGCGTCGCTCGAGATGCAGATGCCCACCCCGGCGGCGATCGCCGCGCGCACGTGCTCGGGCCGCAGGTCGAGGCGGCGCGGGTTCGCGTTGACCTCGAGGAAGGTGCCGGTGCGGGCGCAGGCCTCGATCAGGGCCTCGACGTCGACGTCGTACGCGGCGCGCCCGTCGAGCAGGCGCCCGGTCGGATGGGCGATCACGTCGACGTGCGGGTGCTCGATCGCCGCCACCATGCTGCGGGTCAGCTCATCGCCCGTCTGCCCGCGCACGCCGTGCGCCGAGGCCACCACCCAGTCGAGCTGGCCGAGCACCTCGTCGGGCAGGTCGAGCTGGCCGCCGGGGAGGATGTCGACCTCGATCCCGGTCAGGAGGCGGAAGCCGTCCTTCTCGAGCGCCTTCGCCGCCTTGCGCACGCGCCGCATGTTGGCGAGCGTCTCCGCCGGGTCAAGCCCGATCCCCATGCCAACGGCGTGCGAGTGGTCGGTGACCGCCAGATAGTCGAGCCCGCGCGCCTGGGCGGCGCGGCCCATGTCGGTCGGTGTGGCCTTGCCGTCGGAGGCGTCGGAGTGCGCGTGCAGGTCGCCCTTCAGGTCGGACAGGGCGACCAGCTTCGGCAGCTCGCCCGCCGCCGCCGCGGCGATCTCGCCCTGGTCCTCCCGCAGCTCGGGCGGGATCCAGTCGAGGCCGAGCCGGGCGTAGACGTCCTCCTCGGTCGCGCAGGGCTCCGGGTCGCCGCCGCCGATCGGGGCGAAGCCGTGCTCGGAGAGGCTCAGCCCCTGGTCGCGGGCGCGCTCGCGCAGCGCCACGTTGTGCGCCTTCGAGCCCGTGAAGTGCTGGAGCAGCGAGCCCCACTGAGCCGGGTCGATCACGCGCAGGTCGACCTGCAGGCCGTCGTGCAGGACGACGGAGGCCTTCGCGTCGCCGAGGGCCACCACGTCCTGGACGCCCTCGTGCGCGGCGAAGCGCTCCAGGAGCGGCGCCGGGTCGTCCGAGGCGGCCACGAGGTCGACGTCGCCGATCACCTCCTTGCGGCGGCGCAGGGAGCCCGCGATCTCCGCGGCCCGGCAGCCGGGCTCGGCGCGCAGCGCCGTCACCAGCATCTCCGCGCGGTCGAGCGCGTGGTCGAGCAGGATCACCCGCTTGCGGGGGCCGCCACCGGCCTGGATCGACTCCAGGATCGCGGCCTCCTTCTTCGCGCCGAGGCCCTTGAGGTCGCGCAGGCGGCCCGCCTCGCAGGCCGCGCGCAGGCCGTCGACGTCGCGCACGTCGAGCTCGGTCAGGAGGCGCTTGGCCGTCTTGGGCCCCACGCCCGGCACCTGCATCACCTGCACGACGCCGTCCGGGTAGACCGCCCGCAGCTTCTCGAGCGCCTCCATGGTGCCCGTCGCGCGGATCTCGTCGACCTTGGCCGCGATCGTCTTGCCGATGCCGGGCAGGTCCGTCAGGCGCCCCTCCTCCGCCATCCGCTCGACGGACTCCGCCGTGGTCCGGAACTGCTCGGCGGCGCGCCGGTAGGCGATCACCTTGTGCACGATGGCGCCGTCGAGCTCGGACAGGCTCGCGAGCAGGTCGAAGAGGTCGGCGACGTCGGCGTTGCGCAGGGCCATGGCGCCGTCAGCCCTCCAGGACCACGCGCTCGAGCAGCGCCCGGGCGGGCGCGATGTCCGCCCCGACGGCCCGCCACTGGTAGGCCAGACGGCCGTCGGCGCGCAGCCGCAGGTGCACGATCCCCAGCCCGCCGCAGCTGTCGGTCTCGGACTTCCGGATCTGCTCCGAGAAGCGGAACGTCTCGCCCGTCCGGCCGAGGTAGATGAGGACGCCGCTGCAGACGAGGTCGCCGGTGAAGGCGATCGTCGAGCCGCGCTTGCCGCCGCTGAGCCGCACCGACACCCCGACCTCGGGGTCGGCGCCGGTCATGGTGCCGGCCCACGGACCACGCAGCGACTCGAGCGCGGTCGGCGCCGCGGCGGCCGCTGACGGCACCGCGAGCAGCGCGACGAGGAGGGCGATCAGGACGATCGGGCGGGGGCGCACACGGGGACCGTGGCACACCCTCACCGGGGGCGCAAGCGCGCGGGAGCGGGGACGGCCGGACCCGTCCTGCGGCATGATCCGGGCGATGAACGCGGACGCGCAGGAGCGGTTCCTGGTCTGCCTGCCGACCTACAACGAGCGCGAGAACCTCGAGCGGATGGTCGCGGCGATCGGCGCCGCGCGCGAGCGGGCCGGCATCCCCGGCGACGTGCTCGTCATCGACGACGGCTCGCCCGACGGCACCGGCGAGATCGCCGACCGGCTGGCCGCCGAGCACCCGTGGGTGCACGTCCTGCACCGCACCGCGAAGGAGGGCCTCGGCCGCGCCTACCTGGCGGGCTTCGGCTGGGCGCTCGAGCGCGACTACGC
>CAIQOY010000297.1 GCA_903873565.1 uncultured Actinomycetes bacterium | reverse complement strand
GACGGGGTCCTGGTAGGAGTCGGTGTAGACGACGTCGGAGGCGATCAGCCGCTGGAACGTGGCGGCCACGGCGGCGGCCTGCTCGAGCGGGACCTGCCCGGTGGTGCCGGCGGCGTCGAACGCCGACTGCAGCGCCTTCTGCGTGCCCTGCAGGCCGCTCACGCGGTACTGCATCGACTGCACGAGGAACGGCTGGTACGCCTTGGTGCCGTCGGGCGCCTCGATCGACTCCGCGTTGCGCGCGGCCTGCTGCTGCGCCTGGATCTGGCGCTGCAGGGCCTGGTTGAGCCCGTCGGGGGTCTGGCCGGCGGTCAGGATCGCCGCGGAGAACTCGGAGCCGACGGTGGCGGAGGCCTTGGCGACCTCGTTCGCCTGCTGGACGTAGCCCTGGTACGTGGAGACCTCGCGGTCGCGCTGGCAGCGCTGCACGAGGAAGAAGCCGGCCACCAGGACGATCAGGACGCCGACCGCGAGCACCAGCAGGCGCTGGGCGCCCTTGCCGCGCGGAGCGCCCGGCGCGGCGCCGCGGCGGCGCGTCTCGCGCTCCGGCGGGGCCTCGTCGTACTCGTCGTCGAAGAAAGAGAGGAAAGCAGGCATGGGCGGCGTACGGAAAGCCGTGCGGGAATCCCGTTTCGCCACATTATCACCCGCTCCTGCGCGGGACGGCCGCTTCCGCGCATGACCGTTCGCCCGCTGCGCACCTCCCCGCGAGGGGTTCCGCCCCTCTTCCCGGAGGGCGTCGTCGCGGATCGGTACCGGATCATCGAGACGATCGGCATCGGCGGCAGCGCCACGGTGTTCGAGGCGGAGGACCTGATCACGGGCGATCGCGTCGCCCTCAAGGCGATCCCGGCCGAGGAGAAGCTGCGCCGCCGCGCCCGCCGCGAGATGCGCGCCGCGGGGTCGCTCGACCACGGCGCGATCGTGCGCATGGTCGGCAGCGTCGAGGACGAGCACTACGTCTTCGTGGCCTTCGAGCTCGTGCGCGGCAACGACCTCGCCGTCGTGCTCAAGGAGCGCCGGCTCGAGGAGCCCGAGATCCTGCGCGCCGTCGCCGCCGTCTGCGACGCCCTCGAGCACGCCCACGCCCGCGGCGTCGTCCACCGCGACGTCAAGCCCGGCAACATCCTGCTGCGCGAGGACGGCATCCTCAAGCTGACCGACTTCGGCATCGCCCTGATCGACAGCCCCGACGCCACCGTCGACGAGAGCCTGCTGGGCACGCTCTCCTACATGGCGCCCGAGCAGGTGCGCGGCGAGCTGCAGACCAGCGCGGTCGACATCTGGGCCTCCGCGCTCGTCGCCTACGAGGCGCTGACCCGCCGCAACCCCTACCGCTCGAAGAGCCCGGTGGAGCTGGCGGAGAAGCACCGCACCCTGCGCCTCAGCCTGGCGGCCGAGCGCCCCGACCTGCCGCGCGTCGCCACGCAGATGATCGACCGCGCGCTCGACCCGGACGACCAGCGCCGCCCGATGCCGGGCCAGCTGCGGGACGCGCTCCTGCGCGGCGCGATCGCCCTCGAGCGCGGCGAGCGGGACGACGACCCGTCGGTGCGCAAGCCCGTCGAGCTGGCCGAGCCGCGCGTCAACCTGCGCCAGCGCTGGCTGCGCGCCGTCCCGGACCCGTCCGGGGAGGTGTCGGCCGAGGAGCGCCCGCTCGACCGCTGGGCCCCGTCCGCCGAGTCGCGGATCGAGGCCCTGGCCCGCCGCGTGGCGCCCTACTGGCCGTCGGGCATCACCGCGGTCGGCGCCGTCGTCACCCTCGGCGCCCTGCCGTTCTACCCCACCGCCTGGCCGCTCGCGATCGGCCTGCTCGCGGCCGTCGTCGCCCTGCGCCTGCCGCTGGTCGCGGGGGCGCTCGTCCTCGCCGCCGGCCTGCCGCTGCTCGGCAACCTCGCGCTCGGGCTCGTGCCGGCCGGGGCCCTGGCGGCCCTGCTCTGGGTGGGGCTGATGGCCCGTGACGGGCGCCGCGTGCTGCTGCCCGCGCTCGCGCCCCTCTGCGCGCTCGCCTTCGCGGCCGCCGTCTACCCGCTGGCCGCCGGCACCGCCGCGCGCCCGTGGGTGCGCGGCGCGCTCGGCGCCATGGGCGGCCTGACGGCGGCGATCGGGCTCGGCCTCGCCGGCATCGGCTGGGCGCCCGTGCCGCTGGCCGACCCGGCCGGCCTGACGCGCGCCGTCGCCGGCCTCGAGGACCCGATCGCCACGCCGGCCCTCGTGGCCGCGGCCGTCGGGATCGGCCCCGTCCTGCTCGCCGCGGTCTGGGCGGCGCTGGCGGTCACCGCCCCCGCGCTCTGGCGGGCCCGGGGCCGGGCGCTGGCCGTCACCGCCGGGCTCTGGCTCGGCCTCGGCGCCCTCGCCACCCTCGCCATCGGCTACGCCCTCTCGGGCGGGCTCTGGAGCCCGCTCGCGACCCTGGGGGGCGCAGGGGCGGCGGGTATAGTGATTCTCGTGCGGTCACGCCGGGCAGAGGACGCCTCGGACGCGTCGTCCGCGTGACGGAAAGCGACCGGAGGATCAGCTGAATGGGTTTCCTGCGACGGATCGAGAGCCGCCTGGAGGGCGTCTTCGAGGGCGGCATCGGCCGCACCTTCCGCTCCCACGTGCAACCCGTCGAGCTCGCGCGCAAGCTGGCCAAGGAGATGGATGACCACAAGGTCATCTCCGTCTCCCAGGTCTACGTCCCGAACGTCTACACCGTCTACCTCGCGCCCGCCGACCGCGAGCAGTTCCTGGCCTACGAGGCGCGCCTGCGCACCGAGCTGGCCGGCTACCTGACGGAGCACGCGCGCCGCGAGGGCTACTCGCTGCCCGGCCGCGCCCGCGTCCTGATCGAGACCGCCGACGAGCTCGACGTCGGCACCTTCGGGATCGCCGCGGAGATGGAGGAGACCCCGCCGCCCGTCGCGCCCGACGCGCCGCCGCCCGGCGTCTCGCTGCCCGCGGAGTTCGAGGCCGCCCCGGCCGCGCCCGCCGCCCCG
>CAIQOY010000296.1 GCA_903873565.1 uncultured Actinomycetes bacterium | reverse complement strand
TCGCCGATCCGCTCGTGCTCGACGCCGAGCTCGGCGATCCGCTGCTCGATCCGGTCGGCCAGCGCCCCCTCGGCCCCGTACTCGGAGGGCGTGGCGACGAGGTCGAAGCAGATGTCGGCGACAGAGCCGCCGAGGAAGGGCCTAGACATCGACGTTGAGGTCGCGCAGGGCGTCGTTGAGGGAGGTCTTGCGGTCGGTGGACTCGGTGCGCTCGCCGATGATCAGCGCGCACGGGACGTCGAACTCGCCGGCGGGGAAGCTGCGCGGGCGCGTTCCCGGGATCACGACCTTGCGCGGCGGGACGTGGCCGGTGGTCTCGACGGGCTCGGGGCCGCTGACGTCGATGATCCGCGTCGAGGCCGTCAGGACGACGCCCGCCCCGAGCACCGCCTCCGCGCCCACGTGGACGCCCTCGACCACGATCGCGCGGGAGCCGATGAAGGCGCCGTCCTCGATGATCACGGGACGGGCACCGGGGGGCTCCAGGACGCCGCCGATGCCGACGCCGCCGGACAGGTGCACGTCGCGTCCGATCCAGGCGCCGGAGCCGACCGTGGCCCAGGTGTCCACCATGGTGCCGGAGCCCACGCGCGAGCCGATGTTCACGTAGGAGGGCATCAGGACCGCGCCCGGCTCCACGTAGGCGCCGTAGCGGACCGTCGCGGGCGGCACGATCCGCACGCCGTCGACGGCGGTCTTCAGCGGCACCTTGTCGTGGTACGTGAAGGGGCCGTGCTCGATGACCTCCATCTGCTGCTGGCGGAAGAACAGCAGGATCGCCTGCTGCACCCAGCCGTTGACCGACCAGCCGCCGCTGCCGTCGGGCTGGGCGAGGCTGGCCTCGCCGCGGTCGAGCAGGGCGATCGCCTCGCGGACGGCGGCGGCCGCCTCGGCGGCCTCGATCTCGCCGCGGAACGCGGCCTCGATGGTGTCGATCATCTCCATGCCCTAATCGTATCGGGGCTCGTCGGCCAGCCTTGCGGCGATGTCGCGTGCGACCTGCGCCGCCGGGCCGTCGGCCGGCACCGCCTCGAGGCGCGGCAGCCGACGGCGCCACGTGTCCTGCCGCTTCGCGTACTGGCGGGTGCGTGCGGCGAGCCGCCGCTCGCACTCGGCGCGGTCGATGCGTCCCGCCAGGTGGTCGCGGATGTCCTCGACGCCGTGCGCCCGCTCGGCAGTCGCCGACAGCCCGTTCGGCGACGCCAGGAGGTCCTCCACCTGCGCGATCCCGGCCTCCAGGAGCCGCGGGGTGCGCTCGTCGATGCGGGCGCGCAGAACGGCGCGGTCGACGACGAGGCCGAACAGCCGGGTCGGGTGGCGTGTCGCCCCCGACCAGAGCGCGTCCTCCGCGGCCGGGGCGAGGGAGTCGCCCTGCGCGGCGAGCTCGAGCGCCCGCACGATGCGGCGCGTGTCGGCAGGCGCGATGCGAGCCGCGGCGTCGGGATCCACCGCCGCCAGGCGCGCGTGCGCCACGGCGGGCCCGGCGGCCTCGACCTCGGCGCGCAGACGCGCGCGCTCCCCCTCCTCCCCCGGCGGGGGGAACGCGACGTCCGCGAGCGCGGCCCGCAGGTAGAGGCCCGAGCCGCCGGCCAC
>CAIQOY010000295.1 GCA_903873565.1 uncultured Actinomycetes bacterium | reverse complement strand
CGCAGGCGAAGAGCGTGCGCTCGAGCGGCGTCTCGCGGGGCAGCTCGAGGTGGTTGGCGTGCGTCAGGATCGCGTGCCGGAACCAGTCGGGGTACCCGCGCTCCGCGAGGATCGCCTCGCCGGCCTGCGGGTGCTGCTCGAGCGTGGGGTGGATCTCCCAGTCGAAGTCGTGCAGGAGCGCGACGTTGCCCCAGGCCGACTCGTCCTCGCCCGCCTGGCGCGCGTACCAGCGCACCGAGGCCTCCACGGCGAGGCAGTGGCGGCGCAGCGCCTCCGACTGGATGTGCTCGCAGACGATGGCCCAGGCGGCGTCGCGGTCATGCACGAGGTCGTCCGTCATCGGGCGCAAGCGTATCCGAGGCGGGGCCCCGGGGAGGGGCGGCGGCTACGATTCGGCGCGTGAGCGCGACTGCGGCGACCCGTGGCGGCCTCGGCGACCTCCTCGTGATCGAGGGCGGCCACCCCCTCGAGGGGCGCGTCCGGGTCGGCGGCAACAAGAACGGCGCCCTGCCGATCATCGCCGCGTGCCTGCTCACCGAGCAGGAGTGCGTGATCGACAACGTGCCGCGCATCCGCGACGTCGAGGTGATGGCCGACCTCGTGCAGGCCACGGGCGCCGAGGTCGAGTGGACCGCCACCAACACCCTGCGGATCCGGGCCGCCGGCGACCTCACGCCCTCGATCGACCGCATGCTGAGCGTGCGCATCCGCGCCTCGATCCTGCTCGCCGGCCCGCTGCTCGCGCGCTGCGGATCGGTGCTCGTGCCGCCGCCCGGCGGCGACGTGATCGGCCGGCGCCGGATCGACACGCACCTGCACGCCTTCGCCGCCCTCGGCGCGGACGTGGAGGTCGAGCGCGACTTCACGCTGACCGCGCCCGGCGGGCTCGTCGGCACCCGCTTCTTCATGGACGAGCCGAGCGTGACCGCGACCGAGAACGCGATCATGGCCGCCGTCCTCGCCAAGGGCGAGACCACGCTGATCAACGCGGCCTGCGAGCCGCACGTCCAGGACCTCTGCCGCTTCCTCGTGGCGATGGGCGCCGAGATCGACGGGATCGGCTCCAACGTGCTCACCATCCGCGGGCGCGCCGCGCTCGGCGGAGCCCGCCACACGATCGGCCCCGACCACATCGAGGTCGCGTCGTTCATCGGCCTCGCCGCCGTCACGCCCGGCGTGCTGGTGATCGAGGACGTCGAGCCGGAGGACCTGCACCCGGTGCTGCACGGCTTCGAGCGGCTCGGGGTGCGGATCGAGCTCGACGGGCGCGACCTGACCGTCCCCGACGACCAGGAGCTCGTGATCCGCGACGACGTCGGCGGGCAGGTGCCCAAGCTCGAGGACGGGCCGTGGCCGCAGTTCCCCGCGGACGTCACCTCGATCGCCGTCGCCGTCGCCACGCAGGCCACCGGCACCGTCCTGATCTTCGAGAAGATGTTCGAGAACCGGCTCGTCTTCACCGACAAGCTGGTCTCGATGGGCGCGCGCATCGTCCTCTGCGACCCGCACCGGGCGCTGATCACCGGGCCGAGCCGACTCGTCGGCGAGCGCGTCGAGAGCCCCGACATCCGCGCCGGCATGGCCATGCTGATCGCCTCCCTGTGCGCCGAGGGCACCACCACGATCGGCAACGTGGGCCAGATCGACCGCGGCTACGAGCGCATCGACGAGCGGCTGCGCGCCCTCGGTGCGCGGATCGAGCGGATCAGCGGCTGAGGCCGCTGTCGTCGAGCGCGCGCCGCAGGCTCAGATCGTTGGTCAGCACCGGGGCGCCGACCTCCGCGCTGAGGGCCGCGTAGGACGCGTCGTAGGCGGAGAGGCCGCGGGAGGCCCAGCGCGCCACGCCGTCGAGGTCGGGGTCGGTGCGCGTGATCGTCAGGCGCTCGAGCGCGTCGACCAGGCGCACGAGCTGGTCCTCCGACAGGCCCCATCGCCGCGCCGCCACGTTGAGCACCTCGAGGTCCATGATCATCGGCGACAGCACGTCGACATCCGGATCGTCGATCAGCGCGTCGAGCCCGAGATGGTCGTCATCACCGGGAGCGGGCAGGATCAGCGGGACCACGACGGACGCGTCGACGACGTGGGGGGTCGGCCTCATGCCGGCGATCGGCTCCCGCGCGTCGCGCTGCGATCCACGTGCTCCGCGCGCTCATCCCGCAGCCGGCGGATCTCCATCCATGCCGGCATGTGCGGTCCGTAGATGGGGGGTGCCGCGGCCAGGATCTCCCGGATCTCGGCCAGGACCTGCCGGTTGATCTCGGCCTTCGTCGGCGGCGGCCCGCCCAGGGCCTCCTGCGACCGCGCGGCGAGCCATGCGCTCCGCGACAGGCCCGAGGCCTGCGCGGCGGCGTCGATGCGCTCCAAAAGGTGCTCATCGAGGGAGACCAGGACCTTCTTCACGCCCCTAGTATATCCGTATATCCGGCTGCTGCCCGGGGGCGCGCGTCTAGCATCCGCGGGCACACGCGAACGCCACGAGGAGCACCATGGCCAAGGAGATCATCCGCACCGACAACGCGCCCGCCCCGCTGGGCGGTGCCCCGTACAACCAGGCGGTCAAGGCCGGCGGCCTCGTCTTCCTGGCCGGGCAGATCCCGCTGGACGCCGAGACGGGCCAGCTGGTCGAGGGCGGCATCGTGGAGCAGACGCACAAGTGCTTCGACAACGTGGCGGCGATCCTCGAGGCGGCCGGGTCCGACCTCACGAAGGTGATCCGCGCGCAGGTCTACATGATCGACCTCGGCGAGTTCGGCGAGATGAACGGCGTCTACAGCGAGCGCATGGGCCAGCCGTACCCGGCTCGCTCGACGTTCCAGGTCGCCAACCTGCCGGCCGGCGCGCGCGTCGAGATCGAAGTCGTGGCCGAGGCGTAGCGGATGGGGGCGCGCGCAGGCGATCCCGACGCGCGCGCCCTCCTCGCCGCCTCGCCGCGCGTGCGCGACGCCGTGCCGCGCCTCGTCGAGGCGGCGGAGCCCGGCCAGCGCGTGGCGCTGGTCGGCGGCGTGGTGCGCGACCTGTTCCGCGGCGAGGAGCCGCGCGAGGTCGACGTGGTCGTGGAGGGCGACGGCATCGCCTTCGCCGAGCGGCTCGCCGCGCTGACCCGCTCCGAGGTCATCGCCTACCGCGCCTTCGGGACGGCGACGGTGCGCTCGCGCCCGCCGGTCGACGTGGCCGGCGCCCGCACGGAGGCCTACGCGCAGCCCGGCGCGCTCCCGGCGGTGGCGCCCGCGACCCTCGAGGCGGACCTCGCGCGCCGCGACCTGACCGTCAACGCGGTGGCCGCGGTGGTGGCGGGCCCCGACGCCGGTGCCGTGCTCGACCCGTTCGGCGGGCTCGCCGACCTCGCCGCGGGCACCCTGCGCCTGCTGCGCCCCGACGCCTTCGAGGAGGACGCGACGCGGATCGTGCGCGCCGCGCGCTACGCCGCGCGCCTCGGGCTCGCCCCGGACGCGACGCTCGACCACGCGGCCCGCGCGGCCGCCCACGGGGGCTTCGTCGCCCTGACGGGCACGGCGCGGATGGCCGACGCCCTCGCCCTGGCCTTCACGGAGCGCGACCCCGTGCCCGTGCTCGAGCGGCTCGCCGACTGGGGCTGCCTCGACGCGATCGAGCCCGGGCTCGGCGCCGACCCCGCGGCGGTGCGCGCCGCCTGGGCGCTCGTGGAGGACGAGGCGCGCGACGCCGATCGCGTCGCGCTCGGCCTCGGGCTCGTCCTCGCCGGCGTGCCGGAGGGGCGCCGTGCCGGGTGGCTCGAGGCGGCGGGGCGCGATCGCCAGACGACGCGCGCCGCGCTGGCCTCCGCCCGCGCCGACGAGCTGCGCGCCCGCCTCGCCGGGGCCTCCGCCGCCGACGTCGACCGCGCCTGCGCGCCGCAGCCGCTGGAGATCGG
>CAIQOY010000294.1 GCA_903873565.1 uncultured Actinomycetes bacterium | reverse complement strand
GTGGGCGAGCGACCCGAAGGGCTCGGCGCGGCGCAGGGCCTCCAGGGAGAAGGGCGGCGCCGGCGCCTCGTCCGACGAGAGCAGGAACTCCTGCTCGAAGGCGGCGCGCACGCGCAGGCCCGTCTCCGCCTCGAGGTCCGCGAGGGCCCGGCGCAGGAAGCCCCGCGGGCAGGCCGACCAGGGCGCGCCGTCGGGCTCGTGGAGGTCGGCGAGGACCACGTCCAGGGGCGTGGCCCCGCCGAGGTCGACGCGGCAGCGCGCGCTGGGGTCGGGGATCAGGCGCAGGTCGCCGAGGCTGCCGAACGGGTTGGGGTCGACGATGCCGCCGAAGGGCTGCAGCGAGAGGTCGGCCGGCACCCAGCCGACGCCCGCGGCGAGCTGCGCGTCGAGGTCGCGGGCGGGCACGGCGCGGCCGCGCACCATCGCCACCAGGTCGCAGGTGGCGATCAGCGTCAGCGGCTCAGGGCGCATCGGCGAGGTCCGGGCTGCCGTTGTCCCAGAGGCCGAGCCGGAGGCCGGCCGCCTCGAGCCGCGCGCGCAGGTCGGACGCGGCGCCCGAGCCGATGTAGACGATCACGCCGCCGTCGCCGGGGATGTCCGGGCGGCGCAGCGCGTGGGCGACGCGCTCGATCGGCTGCAGGTGCAGCCCGCCCGGCCCGAGCGTCGGGTAGGTGTCGGCGATCAGGACGAGCGTGCCCCGGTCGCCCTCCACCGTCCCCGCGCAGCCCACGAAGTGGCCGACGTCCCAGTCGGCCGGCGGGCCGACCGCGTCGTCGCCGGTGGCGAGGTACGCCTCGACTGCCGTGGCGTCGGGGTGGGCGCCCCACAGGTAGCGGGTGCCGACGTTGAGGACGACGGCGCAGGGGGCGCCGACCTCGCGCACCGCGGCGAGGAGCCCGCGCAGGTCGTCGGTCGCGAAGGGGCCCGACACGGGGACGGCCTCGAGGCCGCCCTCGGAGATCGCGCCGACCGCGCGGATGGCGCCCTGCGTCGAGGTGCCCGAGCGCGTCGTGTCCTCGATCAGCGGGAAGTCGAGCCGGTAGTCGGTGCGCCCGGCCTCCCCGGGCGGGAGGGGCTCCTCCTCGGGGTGCGCCGGCAGGACCGAGCCGGCGCGGATGCCGACCGCGTCCTGGTCGAGCACGTCGCCGTCCGGGGTCGCGGACCAGCCGGTGGCGCGCAGCGCGAGGCAGCCCCAGAAGGCGCCGCAGAGGTCGTTCTTCTGGGGCAGCTCGGCGGCGTGCTCGGCGAGGAGGCGCTCGCCGCCGGGCAGGAGCGCCAGGCGGTCGGCGACGGGCAGGGCGTCGATGCTCATGGGTCGGAATCCTAGGTGCGGTCGGCGGCCGTCCGGCTACGCGACGCCGCACCACTCCATCGCGAGCAGGGCGTAGGTCCGGCAGGCCGCGACGGTCTCCGCGATGGAGACGGACTCATCGGCGGCGTGCGCAAGGCGCAGGTCGCCCGGGCCGTAGATGACGCTCGGGATGCCCTTCGCCTCGTACCAGGTCGCGTCGCAGACGCCGGCGAAGCCGTGCCGGCGCGCCGGGCCCGCGAGGGCGGTGCCGAGGACGGCGCGCTCGTGCGCCCGCTCGATCAGCGGCAGGACGGGGTGGTCGTCGGCGAGGACGTACGGCTCCCACTCGAGCTTCCACTCGACGACGGGGCGGTGCTCGCGTAGCCACGGATCGGCGTCGGCGGCGCGCGCGATGCACGCCTCGATCTCGGCCTTCGCGGTCGCGCAGTCGTCGCCCGGGTGGAACATCGCGCAGTACTCGATCACCGTGGACTCGGCGAGGAAGAAGGGCACGTCGATGCCGTACGGGGAGCCCTGGATGACGCCGGGCAGGATCGCGAACTTGCCGTTCGGGAACAGCGGGTGGCGCTTGGCCTGCGCCCACTCGGCCTCGAGCCCGTTGACCGCCTGGTAGACGGCGAAGGCCTTGTCGATCGCGTTCACGCCGAGCTCGGAGCCGTAGACCGTCGGGTGCACCGTCTCGCCCCGGAAGCCGGAGTGGGCCGTGCGCCCCGCGACCGTGACCGAGAACCAGAGCAGGCCCGGGGTAACGGGGACGATGCAGAGCGGCGCCGGCGGCGCCGTCGGCTCCCCGATCACGGCGAGGTCGGCGCCGTAGCCGGCGTCGATCGTGGCCGTCGTGCCGCAGGTGTGGTCGCCGACCTCCTCGCCCACCACCGCGGCGAGCTTGAGGTCGCCCTGCAGCCGCACGCCGGCCCGCCGCAGCGCGAGTGCCGCGTAGGCCTGCGCGAGCACGCCCGCCTTCATGTCGCCCGAGCCGCGGCCGAGCACGCGGCCGTCCGCCACCGCGCCGGAGAAGGGGTCGGCCTGCGTCCAGGTGCCGAGGTTGCCGACGGGCACGACGTCGATGTGGCCGTTGAAGACGAGGGAGCGCCCGCCGCCCGCGCCCGGGATGGTCGCGCAGGCGTTGTCGCGGCCCGGCTCGATGGCCACCAGCTCGGTCTCGGCCCCCGCCTCGGCGTGCACCGCCGAGACCAGGCGCGCCACCTCGCCCTCGCGCCCGACGAGCTCGTCGTAGGACTGCCCGGGGTACTTCGGCTCCACGCTGGCGATGCGGACGGCGCGCTGCAGGGCGTCGACGAGCTCGCCCTCCAGGGCGTCGATCTCGGCCAGGACGCGGTCCTCGAGTGCGGGGTCGATCGGCATCTGCTCCTCCTCCGCGGGGGAGCCTAGCGCCGCTCCGCGCCCCGTAGACTGCCGCCGTGGCGGAGATCCGACTCGGGCTGCGCGCCAACGCCGGCCAGTTCGCGCTGCTCGTCGCCCTCAACGCCCTCGTGGGGGCGATGGTGGGGCTGGAGCGCAGCGTCCTGCCGCTGGTCGGCGAGGAGGAGTTCGGGCTCGCCTCGAAGGCGGCGATCCTCGCCTTCGTGGTGGCCTTCGGGGTCAGCAAGGCGATCACCAACCTGTTCTCCGGCAGCCTCGCCGAGCGCCACTCGCGCCGGCGCGTCCTGATCGCGGGCTGGGCGATCGCCCTGCCCGTGCCGCT
>CAIQOY010000293.1 GCA_903873565.1 uncultured Actinomycetes bacterium | reverse complement strand
GGTCGCCGCGCTCGCCGCCGCCGGCACGGTCGCCGCCGGGGCCGCGGCGCCGCGCGGGGCGCGCGGGGCCGAGCTCCTCGATCGCGCCCTTGGCGCCGCCCTTGCGGCGGCGGGCGTCGACCTCGCCGAGGCGCGTGGCGCCCTGGTCGTCGGACTCGTAGCCCTCGGGCATGATCTCGCCCTTGTTGATCCAGACCTTGACGCCGATGCGGCCGTAGGTGGTCTTGGCCTCGGCGAAGCCGTAGTCGATGTCCGCGCGCAGCGTCTGCAGGGGCACGCGGCCCTCCGAGTACTGCTCGGTGCGGCTCATCTCGCCGCCGCCGAGGCGGCCGCCGCACTTGATGCGGACGCCCTGGGCGCCGGAGCGCACCGCGGACTGCATCGAGCGCTTCATCGCGCGGCGGAAGGCGACGCGGTTCTGCAGCTGCTCCGCGACCGACTGCGCCATCAGGCGCGCGTCGAGCTCGGGGCGCTTGATCTCGTTGATGTTGATCTGGACGGCGCGGCCGGTGATCGCGTGGACCTCCTTGCGCAGCGCGTCCACCTCGACGCCGGACTTGCCGATCACGATGCCCGGGCGGGCCGTGTAGATGTCGATCGTGATCTTCTGCGAGTCCTTGCGGATGTGGATGTCCGAGAGGCCCGCGTGGCTCAGCTTCTTGTGGATGTGCTCGCGGATCCGGATGTCCTCGCCGAGGTAGCGGGAGAACTCGCGGTCCGAGCACCAGTTCGACTTCCAGTCGTGGATGATCCCCACGCGAAGGCCGCCAGGATGCACCTTCTGACCCATCAGGCCTTCTCCCCGTCGTCGGTCTTCTTCGGCGTGCGCTTCTTGGGCGCCGGCTTCTTCTCGGCGTCGCCCTCGCCCGCGGCCTTGGGGGCGCGCGGCTTCCTTGCGGCGGGCTTGTCGCCCTCGGCCTTCGGCTTGGCGGCGCGCTTCGGCTTGGCCGGGGCCTCGGCCGCCTCGGCGGCGGGCTCGGCGACGGCCTCCTCGGCCGCGGCGGCGGCCGCGGTCTCGACCTCGGCGCCCTGCGCCTGCTTCGAGGCGGCGACGCGCTTGGCGCGGGACGAGTCCGACGACGCCTTCTTCGGCGCGGCGGCGGCCTCGGTGGCCCCCACCTGCGCGACGATCTCGCCCGTCGTCGAGCGCAGCAGGATCACGATGTGCGAGGTGCGCTTGCGGATGCGGCTGGCGCGGCCGCGGGCGCGCGGCTTGAAGCGCTTGATCGTGAAGCCCTCATCGGCGTAGGCGGCGTGCACCACGAGGTCGTCGGGCGAGAGCCCGTGGTTGACCTCGGCGTTGGTGACGGCGGAGCGCAGGACGAGCTCGACGTCCTTGGCCGCGGCGCGCGGCGAGAACAGGAGCTGGCGGCGCGCGTCGAGGACGCTGCGGCCGCGGATGTCCTCGAGCACGAGGCGCACCTTGCGCGGCGAGGAGCGCACGTGCCGCGCCTCGGCGCGGACGAGGCCCGTGCTCGCGTAGGAGAAGCGCTTGTCGGACATCAGCCGCGCCTCGACTGCTTGTCGGCGGCGTGGCCGCGGTAGGTCCGGGTCGGGGCGAACTCGCCGAGCTTGTGCCCGACCATCGCCTCGGAGACGAACACGGGGACGTGCTTGCGCCCGTCGTGGACCGCGATCGTGTGGCCGACCATCTCCGGGAAGATCGTCGACGCGCGCGACCAGGTCTTGAGCATCTTCTTGTCCTTCGTGGCGTTCTGCTCCTCGATGCGCTTGAGCAGCCTCGTGTCCACGAAGGGACCCTTCTTCGACGACCGGGACATGCGCTACCTCTTGCCCTTCCCACGGCGCCGGCCGCGGACGATGTCCGCCGAGGACGCCTTCTTCGGATCGCGGGTGCGGCGGCCGAGCGTCGGCTTGCCCCACGGGGTGACGGGGTGGGACCCCTTGTTCTTGCCCTCGCCGCCGCCGTGCGGGTGGTCGACGGGGTTCATCGCGGTGCCGCGCACGCCGGGGCGCTTGCCCTGCCAGCGCGAGCGCCCGGCCTTGCCGCCGGACTCGTTCTCGTGCGTGGTGTTGCCGACCTGGCCGATCGCCGCGCGGCAGTGCGCGCTGACGCGGCGCAGCTCGCCGGAGGGCAGGCGCAGGAGCGCCGTCTCGGCCTCCTTGGCCACCAGCTGGGCGCTGGTGCCGGCGGAGCGGCACATGCGCGCGCCCTGGCCGGGCCGCAGCTCGACCGCGTGCACCGTGGTGCCGGTCGGGATGTTGAGCAGGGGCAGGGCGTTGCCGGGCTTGATGTCGGCGTCCGGGCCGGACTGCACCATCGCGCCGACCTCGAGGCCGACGGGGGCGATGATGTACGCCTTGGCGCCGTCCACGTAGTGCAGGAGCGCGATGCGGGCGGAGCGGTTCGGGTCGTACTCGATCGCGGCGACCTTGGCCGGCACGCCGTCCTTGAGGCGCTTGAAGTCGACGATCCGGTAGCGGCGCTTGTGGCCGCCGCCCTGGTGGCGGGTCGTGATGCGGCCGTTGTTGTTGCGGCCGCCCTTGTTCGTGACCGGGGCCAGCAGGCTCTTCTCCGGCGTCGACTTCGTCACCTCGGCGAAGTCGGACACCGACATGAAGCGGCGCCCCGGGGAGGTCGGGCGGAAGTGGCGGACGCCCATTACGCGACCCCCTCGAAGATCGGGATGGACTGGCCCGCGGCGACCTGCACGACGGCCTTCTTGCCGCCGGGCCGCGTGCCGCGGTGGACGCCGCGGCGCTTCGGCTTGGACGGCACGTTGACCATGCGGACCTCGACGACGTCGACGCCGAAGATCTCCTCGATCGCCTGACGGACCTGGGTCTTGTGGGCGTCGGGGTGCACGCGGAACGTGTACTTGCCGCTCTCCGTCAGCGAGTACGACTTCTCGCTGACGACGGGGCCGAGGATCACGGAGCGGGCGTCGGGCGTGGTCGAGCTCATGCCACGGCCTCCTTCGCCGCCGGGCCGAGGATGCGCACGATCTCGGCGAGCGCGGCCTCGGAGACGAGCAGCCGGCGCGCCCACAGCAGATCGCCGACCGAGACCTCGGCCGGGGTCAGCACCGCGGAGCGCGGCAGGTTGCGGAACGACAGGGCCGCGGCCTCCTCGTCGGGCTGCACGACGACCACGAGGGGCGCCTCCATCCAGCCGTCGACGAGCGCGAGGGCGTCCTTCGTCTTGGGGGCGTCGAAGCCGCCCGCGGCGAAGACGCCGATCGTGCCGAGCCGGGCGTGCTGCGAGAGGCCCATGCAGCGGGCCTTCCGGTACGCCTTCTTGTTGACCTTGACCGCGTAGGAGCGCGGCTGCGGGCCGAACACGGCGCCGCCGCCCGTGAACTGCGGGGCGCGGGTCGTGCCCTGGCGGGCGCGGCCGGTGCCCTTCTGGCGGAACGGCTTGGCGCGGCCGCCCGCGACCATGCCGCGGGTCTTGGTGGCGTGCGTGCCCTGGCGGCGACCGGCGTTCTCCGCGGTCACGACCTCGTGCAGGAGCCCGGCCGCGGCCTCGACGCCGAACACGGCCTCGGGCAGGGGCACGGTGCCCTTGCCGCCGACGATGGGGGCGGTGAGGGCCATCAGTGCGCGTCCTCCCGGATCTCCACGAGCCCGCCGGTCGGGCCCGGGACCGCGCCCGACACCAGCAGCACGTTGCGCTGCGGGTCGACGTCGACCACGGTCAGCCCGCGCTGGGTGACCCGCTCGTTGCCCATCTGGCCCGCCATCCGCTTGCCCTTGAAGACGCGCGACGGCCAGGCGGACTGGCCGATCGAGCCGGGCGCGCGGACGTTGTGCGAGCCGTGCGTGACGGGGCCGCGGCTGAAGTTGTGCCGCTTGATCGTGCCCGCGAAGCCCTTGCCGACGCTCGTGCCGGAGACCTTGATGTGGTCGCCCGGCCCGAACACCGCGACGGTCACCGCCTCGCCGACGGCGAGCTCGGTGGTGCCGCGGAACTCCCGCAGGTGCTTGTGGGGCCCGACCCCCGCCTTGGCCAGGTGGCCGGCCTCGGGCTTCGAGATGTCGTCGCGATCGACGGCCTCGTACGCGAGCTGCACGCCGTCGTACCCATCCGCCTCGGCGGTGCGCACGCCGACGATCGGGCACGGGCCCGCCTCGATCACGGTGACGGGCAGGCGCGCCCCGTCCTCCGTGAAGAGCTGGGTCATGCCCAGCTTGCGTCCGATGATTGCCTTCATGTCGCTAGAGCTTGATCTCGATGTCGATGCCGGCGGGCAGATCGAGCCGCATCAGCGAGTCGACCGTCTTCGGCGTGGGGGAATGGATGTCGATCAGCCGCTTGTGGGTCCGGATCTCGAAGTGCTCACGCGAGTCCTTGTCCTTGAACGGCGACCGGATCACGCAGTAGACGTTCTTCTCCGTGGGCAGGGGCACCGGGCCGGACACGGTCGCGCCGGAGCGCACCGCCGTGTCGACGATGTCCTTTGCCGACCGGTCCAGCGTCTGGTGGTCGTAGCCCTTGAGGCGGATGCGGATCTTCTGCTCGGCCAATGGTCCTACTTGATGATCTTCGTGACGACGCCGGCGCCGACGGTGCGGCCACCCTCGCGGATGGCGAAGCGCAGGCCCTCGTCCATGGCGATCGGCTGGATCAGCTCGACCTTGATCGACGTGCGGTCGCCGGGCAGGCAGATGTCCGTGCCGTCGGGCAGGACCACCGCGCCGGTGACGTCCGTCGTGCGGAAGTAGAACTGCGGGCGGTAGCCCGAGAGGAAGCGGGTGTGGCGCCCGCCCTCCTCCTTGGTGAGGACGTAGATGTCGGCCTCGAAGTCCGTGTGCGGGGTGATCGAGCCCGGCTTGGACAGCACCTGGCCGCGCTCGACGTCCTCGCGCTTGAGGCCGCGCAGGAGGCAGCCGGCGTTGTCGCCCGCCTCGCCGCGGTCGAGGTCCTTGTTGAACATCTCGACGCCCGTGACCGTGGTCTTCTGGGTGTCCTTGAGGCCCACGACCTCGACCTCGTCGCCGACGGTGATCACGCCGGTCTCGATGCGGCCCGTCACGACGGTGCCGCGGCCGGTGATCGTGAACACGTCCTCGATCGCCATCAGGAACGGCTTGTCCGTGTCGCGGACCGGCTCCGGGATGTACGAGTCGACGGCGTTCATCAGCTCGACGATGGACTCGGTCCACTGGGCGTCGCCCTCGAGCGCCTTCAGCGCCGAGACCTTGACGACGGGGATGTCGTCGCCCGGGAACTCGTACGAGGAGAGCAGCTCGCGGACCTCGAGCTCGACGAGCTCGAGCAGCTCGGGGTCGTCCACCATGTCGGCCTTGTTGAGGGCGACGACGATGTACGGCACGCCGACCTGGCGGGCCAGCAGGATGTGCTCGCGCGTCTGCGGCATCGGGCCGTCGGCGGCGGACACGACCAGGATCGCGCCGTCCATCTGGGCGGCGCCGGTGATCATGTTCTTGATGTAGTCGGCGTGACCCGGGCAGTCGACGTGCGCGTAGTGGCGGCCCTCGGTCTCGTACTCGACGTGCGCGGTGTTGATCGTGATGCCGCGCTCGCGCTCCTCGGGGGCGTTGTCGATCGACGCGAAGTCGCGGGCGACGCCGCCGCCGCGCTCGGCGAGGACCTTGGTGATGGCGGCCGTCAGCGTCGTCTTGCCGTGGTCGATATGGCCGATGGTGCCGACGTTGAGGTGCGGCTTGGTGCGCTCGAACTTCTGCTTGGACATCGTCTTCTCCGGGGCTCCCTGGTCGTCAGTCTTTCTCGTGTCGTGGTCTACGTGCTCACGCCTTCGACGTGATCGTCTCGGCGATGTTCTTGGGCACTTCCTCGTAGCGGAGGAACTGCATGGTGTAGGTGGCGCGCCCCTGCGAGAGGGAGCGCACGTCGGTCGCGTAGCCGAACATCTCGGCGAGCGGGACGCGGGCCGTGATCACCTGCGCGTTGCCGCGGGGCTCCATGCCCTCGACGCGGCCGCGCCGGCTGTTGAGGTCGCCGATCACGTCGCCCATGTACTCCTCGGGCGTCACGACCTCGACCGCGAAGATCGGCTCGAGCAGCGCCGAGTCGCCCTTGCGCAGGCCCTCCTTGAGGGCCATTGAGCCGGCGATCTTGAAGGCCATCTCGGACGAGTCGACGTCGTGGTACGAGCCGTCCACGAGGGCGACCTTGACGTCGACCACGGGGAAGCCGGCGATGACGCCGGTCTCGAGCGCCTCGCGGGCGCCCTGCTCCACGGCGTTGTGGTAGTCCTTCGGCACGACGCCGCCGACGATCTCCGAGGCGAAGGAGTAGCCCTCGCCCGGCTCGGTCGGCTCGACGCGCAGCCAGACGTCGCCGTACTGGCCGCGGCCGCCGGTCTGGCGGACGAACTTGCCCTGGACCTTCTCGACGGCCTTGCGGATCGTCTCGCGGTAGGCCACCTGCGGCTTGCCGACGTTGGCGTCGACGGAGAACTCGCGCATCAGGCGGTCCACGATGATCTCGAGGTGCAGCTCGCCCATGCCGGCGATCAGCGTCTGGCCCGTCTCCTCGTCCGTCTTGACGCGGAAGGTCGGGTCCTCCTCGGAGAGGCGCTGGAGCGCCGTCGCGAGCTTGTCCTGGTCGGCCTTGGTCTTGGGCTCGACGGCGACCTCGATGACCGGCTCGGGGAAGTCGATCGACTCGAGCAGCACCGCGTTCTTCTCGTCGCAGAGGGTGTCGCCCGTCGTGGTGGCCTTGAGGCCGACCGCGGCCGCGATCTCGCCGGCGCCGATCTCCTCGCGCTCCTCGCGGTGGTTGGCGTGCATCTGGAGGATGCGGCCCACGCGCTCCTTCTTGTCCGTCGACGCGTTGTAGACGGGCGAGCCGGCGCTGAGGGTGCCGGAGTAGACGCGGAAGTAGGTCAGCTTGCCGACGAACGGGTCGCTCATGACCTTGAAGGCCAGCGCCGCGAACGGGGCGTCGAGCTTGGCCTCGCGCGTGACCTCCTCGTCCGAGCGCGGCTTGGTGCCGGTCACGGGCGGGATGTCGAGCGGGCTCGGCAGGTAGGCGACGACGGCGTCGAGCAGCTGCTGGACGCCCTTGTTCTTGAAGGCGGTGCCGCACAGGAGCGGGGTGATCGAGAGGTCGAGCGTGGCGGCGCGGATCGCGGCCACCAGCGCCTGCTCGTCGATCGGCTGGTCCTCGAGGAAGGCCAGCATGATCTCCTCGTCGTGGTCGGCGACGGCCTCGACGAGCTCGTGGCGGGCCAGCTCGGCGGCGGCCAGCAGGTCGCCCTCGGGGTCCGACTCGGTCCAGGACAGGCCGCGCTCGTCCTGGTCGAAGAGGATCGCCTTCATGCGCACCAGGTCGACGATGCCGCGGAAGTCCTCCTCCGCGCCGATCGGGATCTGGATGGCGACGGGGTTCGCGCCCAGGCGGTCGATGATCGTCTGCTTGACGAAGTCGAAGTCGGCGCCGACGCGGTCCATCTTGTTGACGAACGCGATGCGCGGGACGGCGTACTTGTCGGCCTGGCGCCAGACGGTCTCGGACTGCGGCTGGACGCCGGCGACCGAGTCGAACACGGCGACCGCGCCGTCGAGGACGCGCAGCGAGCGCTCCACCTCGACGGTGAAGTCCACGTGCCCGGGTGTATCGATGATGTTGATCCGGTGGCCCGACCACAGCGCCGTCGTGGCCGCCGAGGTGATCGTGATGCCGCGCTCCTGCTCCTGGACCATCCAGTCCATCGTCGCGGCGCCCTCGTGGACCTCGCCCAGCTTGTGGGTGCGCCCCGTGTAGAACAGGATGCGCTCGGTCACGGTGGTCTTGCCCGCGTCGATGTGGGCCATGATCCCGATGTTGCGGAACTTGCCGAGCTCGCTGGCCGCGGGCGCGGTCGATTCGGTCTGGGTCTCGATAACGGTGCTCATGGGGATTACCAGCGGTAGTGGGCGAAGGCCTTGTTGGCCTGGGCCATGCGGTAGATGTCGTCCTTGCGCTTGAACGCGCCGCCCTGCTGGTTGGTCGCGTCCAGGATCTCGGCGGCCAGGCGCTCGTCCGAGCCGCGCTCGCGGCGCTGCCGCGCGAACGTCACCAGCCAGCGCACGGCGAGGGTGCGGGCGCGGCGGGCGGGGACCTCGACGGGCACCTGGTAGTTGGCGCCGCCGACGCGCCGGCTGCGGGTCTCGAGGACCGGCGTGACCGACTTGATCGCCTGGTCCAGCACCTCGACCGGCTCGCGGCCGGACTTCTCGGCCACGATGGCCAGGGCGCCGTAGACGATCTGCTCCGCGGTGGAGCGCTTGCCGTCGAGCATCACCTTGTTGATCACCTGCGTGACCAGGGTGGACCCGTAGACCGGATCGGCCACGAGCTCGCGGGGGACGATGTCAGCGCGACGGGGCATTAGGACTTCTTGGCCCCGTACTTGGAGCGGGCCTGCTTGCGGTCCGCGACGCCCGAGGTGTCGAGCGCGGCGCGGACGATCTTGTAGCGGATGCCCGGCAGGTCCTTCACGCGGCCGCCGCGGATCAGCACGACCGAGTGCTCCTGCAGGTTGTGGCCGATGCCCGGGATGTAGGCCGTGACCTCCATGCCGTTCGAGAGCCGGACGCGCGCGACCTTCCGCAGGGCCGAGTTCGGCTTCTTCGGGGTCGTCGTGTAGACGCGCGTGCAGACGCCGCGCTTCTGCGGGGCGCCCTTCAGCGCGGGCGTCTTGTTCTTCGACTTCTCGGGCGTGCGCGGCTTGCGCACGAGCTGATTGATAGTGGGCAAAGGACCTCTATCGGAGGGTGGGTCGGGCGCCCGAGGGCGCACGTTGAGAGAGGCGACCGGAGTCGCGACCGGGGAACTGTACGGCAAACGGGCGAAAGCGCCAAACGAGAACCGTCACCCCCATGGGGCGGGATCCGCGCTGGGGGCGCCGAAACGCCGTTGCGGCTGTTCTACACGGCCGGTCGGACGGGTCCCTACGGACTCAGGAACTGCAGGGCCAGAGCCGTTTGCTGGCCGTTTCCGAGGACGGCGAGGTCACGGCCTGAGGTCTGTTCCACTTGAATTGACACGGACTGTCCCACCTCGAGATGGACAATGGTCCCCGCGTTCATCTCAGTCCGAGCGTTCGCGCTGACTCCATTCTCCCGGTCACCCGAGAACACGATTCCTGAAGCCGGGTCCACGATCCACATGGCGCGTGATCCACTGCCGATGCTGGCGTCGTCGAACACCACCCCCGCCGTCACCTGGTAGACCCCGGCCACGGGCGCGGTCAGCCGGTCGGGCTGGGCGTCCGACCAGACGCCGCCCTGGCTGTAGGCGCGGGCCCCGAAGCTCAGCGTCGTGCGAGCGCCGGCGGCCAGGTCGACGCGCGTGCCCTCCGCGAGGTAGACGCGGGCGCCGGGCAGCTGCGCCAGCTCCGACGGCCCGACGGCGCCGCGGGCGATCTCGCTCGCCCCCACCCCGCCCGGCGCGATCTGGCCCTTGCCGATCGCGTT
>CAIQOY010000292.1 GCA_903873565.1 uncultured Actinomycetes bacterium | reverse complement strand
CGCGCTCGACCCGGACCTGCCGTGGCTCGTGCGCGACCCCGCGCACACGCTGGTGACGGAGGCGATCGCGATGCTGCACGGCCGGCGCGGGCGCGACGCGGCGTTCCTCGCGCGCTACGCCGGCCTGCCCGCCGACGTCGCCGCGGACCCGGCCAACGCGGCCACGCTGCGGCGCGGCCTGATGATCCTCGCCGCCTGGGTGCCCGTGATGGTGCGCTTCGAGCGCGCCCTCTACGCCGACCCCGACCAGGACCTCGACGGCGCCTGGTGGGACCTCGTCGAGCGCCACCAGGGGATCAGTCGCCCGCCCCGTCCGCCGGCCGACGCCTGGGCCTCGAAGATCCACCTCGCCGTGGCGCCCGTCTACTACCAGAACTACCTGCTCGGCGAGGTCCTCGCCTCGCAGATCCAGGCCTGGACCGCGCGGGAGACGGGCGCGGCCTCGCCCGCGGAGGATCCGGGCCGCGTCGGGCCGCTGGTCGCCGAGCGGCTGCTGCGGCCCGGGGCGTCCGTGCGCTGGGACCGGCTCGTCGCGGCGGCGACCGGCGCGCCGCTCGCGGTCGACGCCTTCTGCGCCGAGCTCGTCGCCTAGAGCTCGAGCAGCATGCGGCTGTTGCCGAGCGTGTTCGGCTTGACGTACTCGAGGTCGAGGAACTCGGCCACGCCGCGGTCGTACGAGCGCCGCATCTGGTCGTAGACCTCGGGGCTGACGGGCGTGCCCTCGATCTCGCGGAAGCCGTGCCGCGCGAAGAACGCGGTCTCGAAGGTGAGCACGAAGATGCGCTCGATCCCGAGGTCGCGGCCGTGCTCGATCAGCCGCTCGACGATGCGCCCGCCGACGCCCTGGCGCTTGGCGGCGGCGTCGACGGCGACCGTGCGGATCTCGCCGAGGTCCTCCCAGAGGATGTGCAGCGCGCCGCAGCCGACCACGCGCCCGTCGGCCTCCGCGACCCAGAACTCCTGCACGTCCTCGTAGAGGGTGACGGTCTCCTTCTCGAGCAGCACGCGGCCCGCGTACTGGTCGACGAGGGCGCGGATCGCGGTCACGTCGCGGGTCGTCGCGCGGCGGATCTGGAGGTCGTCGGGCACGGCGCAGAGGGTATCGGAGTGCCGTGGCGCCCGACCCCGCACCCGGAGCCCGGGGCGGTAGGATCACCGTCCGTGTCCGCCGGTTTCGTCCACCTCCACTGCCACTCGGAGTACTCGATCCTGGACGGCGCCTGCCGGATCCCCGACCTCGTCGCGCGCGCGGTCGAGCTCGAGCTGCCCGCCGTCACGATCACCGACCACGGCTCGATGGCCGGCGCCGTCGAGCTCTACCGCACGGCCGACAAGGCGGGCATCCGCCCGATCGTGGGCTGCGAGGTCTACGTCGTCGAGGACCGGCGCGCCAAGGAGCCGCCCGGGCGGCGCGACTGGGCGCACCTGACGCTCCTCGCCGAGAGCCTCGAGGGGTACCACAACCTCGTGCGGCTCGTGACCCTCGGCTACCTCGAGGGCTACCACTACAAGCCGCGCGTCGACCTCGAGCTGCTCGCGCAGCACAGCACCGGCGTGATCGCCCTGTCGGGCTGCCTGGCCAGCCGCGTCAACCAGGCGATCCTGGCCGGCGACGAGGGGCAGGCGCGCGCCGAGCTCGACCTGCTCGTGCAGATCTACGGCCCCACCGGCGTCTACGTGGAGATCCAGGACGCCGGGCTCGAGGAGCACCAGACGGTCAACCCGGTGCTCCTCAAGCTGGCCGACGAGCTGGGGCTGCCGACGGTGGGCACGGGCGACGTGCACTACCTGCGCGCCGAGGACGCCGACCCGCACGAGGTGCTGCTCTGCATCCAGACCGGCGACGTCCTCGCCAACGAGAAGCGCTTCCGCTTCCCCAACAAGGAGTTCTTCCTCAAGACGCCGGAGGAGATGCGGCGCGCCTTCGAGCCGTACGGGCGCGACCTGCTCTCGCCGACCCTCGAGATCGCGGAGCGCTGCGACCTGCGCCTCGATCTCGGGTCGATCCGCCTGCCCCGCTACGACGTGCCGGACGGCGAGGACTCCTTCGCCTACCTGACGCGGCTGTGCGACGAGGGCCTCGCGCGCCGCTACGGCGTCCCCGACGAGGGCCTCAGGGCGCGGCTGCGCTTCGAGCTCGAGACGATCCGGGAGATGGGCTTCGCCGACTACTTCCTGATCGTCTGGGACTTCGTCGGCTTCGCGAAGCGCGAGGGGATCGGGGTGGGGCCCGGCCGCGGCTCGGCCGCCGGCTCGCTCGTCGCCTACTGCCTCGAGATCACCGACGTCGACCCGATCCGCTACGACCTGCTCTTCGAGCGCTTCCTCAACCCGGGCCGCAAGTCGATGCCGGACATCGACATCGACTTCTCCGTGCACGGGCGCGAGCGCGTCATGAACTACGTGGTCGAGAAGTACGGCCGCGACCGGGTCGCGCAGATCATCACGTTCGGCAAGCTCGCCGCCAAGCAGGCGACGCGCGACACGGGCCGCGTGCTGGGCCTGCCCTACGGCGTGGTCGACCGCATCGCCAAGGGCATCCCCGACGGCGTCAAGGTCGGCTTCGAGGAGTCGCTCAAGCCGGGCCAGGAGCTGCGGGCGATGTACGACGACCCGACGCCGATCGGCCGCACGGACGACGGCCGCGAGGTGACCGCGAAGCAGCTGATCGACATGGCGCGCCCGCTCGAGGGGCTCGTGCGGCAGGACTCGATCCACGCCGCCGCCGTGGTGATCGGCGACCGCCCGCTGGTCGAGTACCTGCCCCTGCAGCGCAAGGGCCAGGAGGCGGAGTACGTCACGCAGTACGCGATGGGCGACGTCGAGGAGCTCGGGCTGCTCAAGATGGACTTCCTCGGCCTGCGCAACCTCGACGTGATCGACGAGTGCGTGCGCCTCGTCGAGGAGACGACGGGCCAGCGGCTCGACATGGCCGAGCTGGCGCTCGACGACGAGGCCACCTACGCGATGCTGCGCAAGGGCGACGCGACCGGCGTCTTCCAGTTCGAGTCGACGGGCATGCGCGACGCCCTGCGGCAGGTCAAGCCGACCCGCTTCGAGGACCTCGTCGCGCTGGTCGCCCTCTACCGGCCGGGTCCGATGGCCAACATCCCGACCTACGCGCGCCGCAAGAACGGCCAGGAGGCCGTCTCCTACACGGACCCGCGGCTCGAGCCGATCCTCGAGTCGACGATGGGCGTCTACATCTACCAGGAGCAGGCGATGCAGATCGCCAAGGACCTCGCGGGCTTCTCGCCCGCCGAGGCCGACGACCTGCGCAAGGCGATCGGCAAGAAGGACGCCGCCAAGATGGAGTCCCTGAAGGGGCCGTTCATGGAGGGCTGCCGCGCCAACGGGGTGGAGGAGCAGGTCGCCCGCGACCTCTGGGACGAGAACGAGCGCTCGGCGGAGTACTCGTTCAACAAGTCGCACGCCGCCTGCTACGCCCTGATCGCGTACCGCACCGCCTACCTCAAGGCCAACCACCCGGCCGAGTACATGGCGGCGCTGATCTCGTCCGTGATGGACACCAAGGACAAGGTGCCCTTCTACGTGCAGGAGTGCGACGCGATGGGGCTCGAGGTGCTGCCCCCGGACGTGAACTCCTCGCAGCGCGACTTCGCGGTCGTGGAGGGCCGCATCCGCTTCGGGCTGAGCGCGGTCAAGAACGTCGGCGAGAACGCCGTCAAGGCGATCATCGACGCGCGCACCGAGGGCGGGCCGTTCGTCAGCATCTGGGACGTCGCCGAGCGGGTCGACGCGCAGCACGTCTCGAGCCGCGTGCTGGAGAGCCTCGTGCGGGCCGGCGCGCTCGACTCGACGGGCGACCCGCGCCGCGGGATGCTGCTCGTGCTCGACCAGGCCGTGCAGTCGGGGCGCAAGAGCCAGGCCGATCGCCACGCGGGCCAGACCAACCTCTTCGAGGGCCTCGAGGGCACGGACAGCGGGCTCGGCGGGGGCTCGCACCCGCCCGTGCCGGAGGGCGAGTTCGACAAGCGCGAGCTGCTCGCCGGCGAGCGCGAGACGCTCGGGCTGTTCGTCTCCAGCCACCCCCTGTCCGACATCGCCGACCAGCTGCAGCGCAAGGTCGACATCCCGATCCGCGAGCTGGAGAACCGCCGCGAGGGCGAGACGGTCACGATCGGCGGGCTGATCGGCTCCGTCCGCCAGACGATGACGAAGAAGGGCGACCCGATGGCCTTCGTCCAGCTGGAGGACACCACCGGCGGCTGCGAGGTGGTCGTGTTCGCGAAGGCCTTCACGGCGGCGCGCGGCCTGCTCGAGCAGGACAAGGTCGTGCTGGTGCGCGGCCGCGTCGACCAGAAGGGCGGCGGCGAGACCAAGCTGGTGGCCTTCGAGCTGCTCGGGTTCGACGCCGTGCCGGTGGTGGGGATCGTGCGGATCGAGGTCGACGCGGCGACGGCGCCGGCCGACGCGATCGAGCGGCTGCGGCGGATCTGCGAGGACTACCACGGCGACCACCCCGTGGTGGTCGACCTGCGCACGCCCCACGGGCGCCGGCGGCTGCGGCTCGGGCCGGGCTTCCGGGTGCGCCCCGACCAGGCCATGTTCGCGGAGATCCAGGCCTCCGTCGGCTCCGTCACGATCGCCTGAGGCGTCCGACCGCCGGGCTAGCGTGAGGGCCGTGGCGCCCACCTCGTCCCTGGCCATGGAGCTCGACCTGGAGCCCTTCGCGGGGCCCTTCGACCTCCTGCTCGCGCTCGTCCTGCGCGACGCCCTCGACCTCGGCGAGGTGCCCGTCGCGGACGTCTGCCTGGCCTACCTGGCCGAGATCGACGAGGCGGGGGAGATCGACCTCGAGAGCGCCAGCGAGTTCCTCGTGCTGGTGGCCGCCCTGCTGGAGCTGAAGATCCGCCTGCTCCTGACGCCGGAGCTGGTCGAGGAGCTGCCGGACGCGCAGGAGGCGGCCGAGGAGCTCGCCGCGCGGCTCGCCGAGTACGCGCGCGTCCAGGCCGCCGCCGCGTGGCTCGGGGAGCGCCTGGCGGAGACGGGGCCGCGCCTGTTCCGCGAGGGGCCGCCCGCGCTGCGCCCGCCGCGCCCCGTCCTCGACGACACGGCCACGGGCGACCCCGCCGACCTCGCCGCCGCGCTGGTCACCGTGATGGAGCGCACCCGCGAGGAGGCGGAGCCGATCCACGTGCTGCGCCGGCGGATCCCGCTCCTGCGCCTGCTCGATCACGTGCGCCAGGTCGTGCGCAGCCGCGGCAGCTGCACCTTCGACGAGGCCGTGGCCGGCCTCGGCCGCGGCGAGCAGGCGGCCGCCTTCTGGGCGGTGCTCGACCTGATCCGCGCCGGTGAGGTGACCGCCGACCAGGCCGAGCCCTTCGGGCCGATCCGCATGCGCGCCGCCGGCCACGCGGCGCACGACCACGAGAGGGGGGCCGCCGCGTGACGGACCAGGACACCAGGGTCGTCGAGGCGCTGCTCTTCCTCGCCTCGGAGCCGCTCGACGAGCGGGCCCTCGCGGAGGCCGCCGGCATCGGCGAGGCCGACGTCGAGGAGGCGATCGAGGAGCTGCTCGAGCGGCACGCGCCCGGCGCCTCCGGCGTCGTGCTCGAGCGGGTCGCCCAGGGCTGGGCCCTGCGCGCCGCCGACGAGGCGGCGCTGGCCTGCGCGCGGCTGCTCGACCGGCTCGCGCAGCGCCCGCTCAGCCGGGCCGCGCTGGAGACGCTCGCCGTGGTCGCCTACGCGGGGCCGGTCAGCCGGCCGGAGATCGCGCGCATCCGCGGCGTCGCCGCCGACAACCCCGTCCAGAGCCTGCTCGAGCGCGGGCTGATCGAGGAGGCGGGCCGCTCGGACCGTCCGGGCAATCCGATCCTGTACCGCACGACGACGCGCTTCGAGCGGGTCTTCTCGCTCGAGGAGGGCCGCCACTCGCTGCCCCCGATCGACGAGCTCGGCGAGGACCTGCCGAGCCCCGACGAGGTGCGCAGCCGGCTCGAGGCGATGGCCGCGCAGCAGGCCGTCTCGATCGAGGAGCCCGGCGAGGCCGCCGAGTCCGCGTAGGATCGGGCGCATGGCCGCGCCCGTCCGCCTCAACCGCCTGCTCGCGCAGGCCGGCGTCGCCTCGCGGCGCGCCGCCGACCGGCTGATCGCCGAGGGCCGCGTGACGGTGGACGGCGCGGTGGCCGTGCCCGGCACGCAGGTCGCACCGGGGCAGGCGGTCCTCGTCGACGGGGCGCCGATCGCCGTCGAGCGGGTCGTGCACCTGATGCTCAACAAGCCACCCGGCTACGTGACCACCGCGCGCGACCCGCAGGGGCGCCCGACCGTGCTCGACCTCGTCGACCGCACGGAGCGCGTGATGCCGGTGGGGCGGCTCGACCGCGAGACCTCGGGCCTCCTCATCCTCACGAACGACGGCGAGCTCGCGCAGCTCCTCGCGCACCCCTCGCACGGGGTGCCCAAGACGTACCGGGCGACCGTGCGCGGGCTGCCCGGGCCGGCCGCGCTGCGCCGGCTCGAGCGCGGCGTCGAGCTGCCCGACGGGCGCACCCGCCCCGCCGAGGCGCGGGTCCTGCGCACGCGCTCGGGCGGCGCCGAGCTCGAGCTGGTGCTCAAGGAGGGCCGCAACCGCCAGGTGCGGCGGATGTGCGCCGCCGTCGGGCACCCCGTGATCGCGCTGGAGCGGACCGGCTACGGCCCGCTCGGGCTGGGGCGGCTCCAGGTCGGCGGCTGCCGCGAGCTGACGGCCCGCGAGCTGGCCGATCTGCGGGCCGCGGCAAGCGGCGGGCGCTAGACCGAACGCCCGTATACTTCGCGTCCCATGAGCGCGAACGCCCCTGCCACCGGTGCCCCCGAGCTGATCGTCGTGATGCGCGCCTCCGCCTCGCCGGAGGAGGTCCAGCACGTCGTCTCCCTGATCGAGGAGGCGGGTGCCGGCGTGCACGTCGACGAGGGCGGCGAGGGCACCGTGATCGGCGCCATCGGCGACCGCGCGATCGTCGCGGGCCTGCCGCTCGAGGCCCTCGCGGGCGTCGAGCGCGTCGTGCCGCTGCGCAAGGAGTACAAGCGCGTCTCGCGCGAGTTCCGGTCGCGCGACACGGTCGTCTCGATCGGCCCCGCCAAGGTCGGCGGCGGCAACTTCGCGATGATGGCCGGCCCCTGCTCGATCGAGTCCTACGAGCAGACGCTCGCCTCCGCCCAGGCCGTCAAGGCCGCCGGCGGCGCCGTCCTGCGCGGCGGCGCCTACAAGCCGCGCACCTCGCCGTACGCCTTCCAGGGCCTCGGCGTCGAGGGCCTGCGCATCCTGCGCCGCGTCGGCGACGAGGTCGGCCTGCCCGTCACCACCGAGCTGATGGACGCCCGCGACCTCGCGGACGTCGTCGAGCACGTCGACATGATCTGGATCGGCGCCCGCAACATGCAGAACTTCAACCTGCTCAGCGAGGTCGGCCGCTCCGGCAAGCCCGTGATGCTGAAGCGCGGCATGTCGGCGACCGTCGAGGAGCTCCTGATGGCGGCCGAGTACGTCGCCAAGGGCGGCTGCGACGACGTGATCCTCTGCGAGCGCGGCATCCGCACGTTCGAGAAGGCCACGCGCTTCACCCTCGACGTCAGCGCGATCCCCGTCCTCAAGGCGGAGACGCACCTGCCCGTGATCGTCGACCCGTCCCACGCGGCGGGCAAGCGCTCGCTGGTCCTGCCGCTCGCCCTCGCGGCGGTCGCGGCGGGGGCCGACGGCCTCATCGTCGAGACGCACCCGACGCCCGAGCACGCCCTCTCCGACGCGGCCCAGCAGATCCCGTCGGCCGAGTTCGGGGCGTTCGTGCAGGACGTCGAGCGGCTCGTCCAGGTCAGCGGCCGGACGCCCAGCCGGTAGGCGGCCATGAAGGTCGCCATCGCCGGCCTCGGCCTGATGGGCGGCAGCCTCGGGCTGGCGCTGCGCGAGCGCGGCCATGACGTGACGGGCTACGACCGCGACCCCGCGGAGGCCGCCACCGCGGTCGAGCGCGGCTGCGCCGACCGCGCCGCGGCGAGCCTCGCCGAGGCCTGCGCCGACGCCGACCTCGTGGTGGTGGCCACGCCGGTCTCCGCGATCGCGGGGCTCGTCGCCGAGGCGCTCGCCGCCAACCCGACGGCCACGGTCACCGACATCGGCTCGACGAAGGGCCAGATCATGGCCGCGGTGCCTGCGCCGGGGCGGGCGCGGATGGTGGGCGGGCACCCGATCTGCGGCTCGGAGGCGCACGGCGCCGCCGCGGCCCGGCCCGAGCTCTACGGCGGCGCGACCTGGTTCCTGACCCCGACGCTCGAGACGGACCCCGAGCGGCTCGCGCAGCTGCACGCCCTCGTGGGCGAGGTCGGCGCGCGCCCCGTGGTGGTCGACCCCGACCAGCACGACCGCATCGTGGCCCTGACCAGCCACGTCCCGCACGTGCTCGCCAACGTGCTGGCCCTGCAGGTCGCGGAGGGCGACGTCGACGGCCACCGCCCGCTCGACACCACCGGCGGCTCGTTCCGCGACATGACGCGGGTGGCGGGCGCCAACCCGGCGATGTGGATCGACATCCTGCTCGACAACCGCGCGGCCGTCCTCGCCGCGCTCGACGACGCGCGCGGCCGCCTCGACGCGGTCTCGCGCGCGCTCGAGGCCGGCGATGCGGAGTACCTCGCGCAGTGGATCGGCGGGGCCCGCGAGGCGCGCCGGGAGACCCTGGCGCGCGCCCACCGCACGGCGCCGGCCGACCTCGTCGACCTCGTGGTGTCGGTGCCGGACCGCCCGGGCGCGATCTCCGCGATCGCGCTGGCGCTGTCGGCCAACGGCATCAACATCGAGGAGTTCGCGCTCACCCACATCTCGCCCGAGTCGGGCGGCGAGATCCGCATCGTGGTCGCCGGCGACGCCCAGGCCGACCGCGCCGTCGAGGTGCTGCGCGCCGAGGGCTGCGCGGCGTTCCGGGCCGAGCCGGGCGGCGCCGAGTGAGCGCGCCCTGGCACGTCGCCCCGTCGGGCCCCCTGGTCGGGGAGCTCGCCGTCAACGGCGACAAGTCGGTCAGCCACCGCGCGCTCCTGATCGGCGCCCTCACCGACGGCCCCGTCGAGGTCGAGGGCTGGGGCGACTCGGCCGACACCCGCGCCACGCTCGAGGCCGTCCGCGCGCTCGGCGTCCGCGTCGACGACCACGGCCACGGCCGGCTGACCGTGCACGGCGTCGGCCTCGGCGGCCTCAAGCCGCCCGTCGGCGCCATCGACGTCCGGAACGCCGGCACCCTGATGCGCCTGCTCAGCGGCATCTGCGCGATGCAGCCCGCCGGCGCCTTCACGCTCGACGGCGACGCGTCGATCCGCACGCGCCCGATGGAGCGCGTCGCCCAGCCCCTGCGCGCGATGGGCGCCGAGGTCGAGACGACCGAGGGCCGCCCGCCCGTGACCGTCACCGCCGGCCGGCCGCTGGCCGGCATCGAGCACGTGCTGCCCGTCGCCTCGGCGCAGGTCAAGTCGGCGATCCTGCTCGCGGGGCTGCGCGCGACCGGCCCCACCACGGTGGTGGAGCCGCAGGCGACCCGCGACCACACCGAGCGCATGCTGCGCGCCGCCGGCGCGCGCGTGACGGGCTCCGGCGGCCGCGTCACGCTCGAGCCGGCGGAGCGTCTGCGGCTCGACCGGATCGAGGTGCCCGGCGACATCTCGTCGGCCGCGTTCCTGATCGTCGCCGCCACGCTGATCCCCGAGTCGCGGATCTTCCTGCGCGGGATCGGCATGGGGGCGGGGCGGACGGGCATCCTCGACGTGCTCGAGCGGATGGGCGGGCGCGTCGCCGTCTTCAACCGCCGCACCACCGACGCGGGCGAGCCCGTCGCCGACCTCGAGGTGGCGCACGCCGAGCTGACCGCGTCGTCGATCCGCGGCGACGAGGTGCCGGCGCTCGTCGACGAGCTGCCGATCCTCGCGCTGGCCGCCTGCTGCGCCCGCGGCAAGACCCGCGTCCGCGACGCGGGCGAGCTGCGCGTGAAGGAGTCGGACCGCCTCGAGAGCGTCCGCGACGCGCTCTGGCGGATCGGCGGCCACATCGAGGTCGAGGACGACGGCTGGTTCATCCGCGGCGTGCCGGTCCGCCTGCGCGGCGGCACGGTCGACCCGCACGGCGACCACCGCGTCGCGATGCTGGGGGCGATCGCCGGGCTCTACTCCGAGGAGGGCGTCACGATCACGGACCCGGGCGCCATCGACGTCTCGTTCCCGGGCTTCCGGGCGCTGATCGAGGCGGCCACGGCGGTGCGGCGATGATCGTCACCATCGACGGGCCCGCGGGCGCGGGCAAGTCCACCGTCTCGCGGGCGCTGGCCGCGCGGCTCGGCTACCGCCACCTCGACACGGGCGCGATGTACCGCGCCGTGACCCTCGTGGTGCTGGAGACGGGCGACGACCCCGTGGCCGTGGCGCGGGCCGGCGCCTGGGCCGCGCGCCTCGACGACCCCGCCCTGCGCTCCGGCGCGGTCGACGCCGAGGTCTCGTCCGTGTCGGCGATCGGGGCCGTGCGCGAGGCGCTGCGCGCCGAGCAGCGCGCCTTCCTCGCGCTGGGCGACGCCGTCGCCGAGGGGCGCGACATCGGCAGCGTGGTCTGGCCCGAGGCCGAGCTCAAGGTCTGGCTCGACGCCTCGCCCGAGGAGCGCCGCCGCCGGCGCGCCGTGGAGCGCGGCGCGGAGGCCGGCGAGGCCGCGCTCGAGCGCGACCGCCGCGACGCCGCCCAGACGATCGTGCCGGAGGGTAGCGTGCCCGTCGACACCGAGGGGCTGACCGTCGACGAGGTCGTCGAGGCGATCGCGCGGCTCGTGGAGGAGCGCGCGTGAGCGGGCCGCAGCTCCCCTGGGACGGCTTCCGGGTCTTCACGCCCGAGCGCACCTGGGGCCTCGCGTGGGTGCTCGCGCGGCGCGCGATCCGCTCGCTCTCCGCGGTGCGCCTGTGGGGCCGCGAGCGGATCCCGAAGTCGGGGCCGGTGATCCTGGCCTCCAACCACCGCTCCTTCTACGACATCTTCGTGCTCGGGGCGTCCGTCAAGCGCCCGATCCACTACATGGCCAAGGTCGAGCTGTTCGAGAACCCCGTCCTTGGGCGCCTCCTGCCGCACACGGGGGCCTTCCCGGTGCGCCGCGGCGAGGTCGACCGCGGGGCGCTGGACGCGGCCCGCGAGGTGCTCGAGCGGGGCGGGATGCTGGGCATCTTCATCGACGGCACGCGCCACCACGCGGGCGCCGTCGGCGAGGTGCGGGCCGGCGCCGCGATGATCGCCGGCCAGACCGGCGCGCCGATCGTGCCCGTCTACATCCACGGCACCGACCGCGTCGTCGACGACCCGCGGGCGCCCGTCTCGATCGCCTTCGGGCGGCCGTTCCACGTCGAGGGTCGCGGCTCGAAGGCCTACCGGGCCGCCGCCGACCACCTGGCCGACGAGCTGCGCCGCCTGCAGGCCTTCACGGAGAGCGCCGAGCGGGCGGGCCGCCCGCGCGACGCCGTGCCGCCCGAGCCGGCCGCCGGGGAGGACGCGTCGTGAGCGGCCGCGAGCCGCCGCGGGCGCGGCGCCGGCGCG
>CAIQOY010000291.1 GCA_903873565.1 uncultured Actinomycetes bacterium | reverse complement strand
TGGTGCGCACCTTGCGGCCGTCGTCCGTGTAGCGCCGCACCCAGGCGGCCGCCTTCGGGTCGCGCTCGGCGATCGCGATCGCGCGGCCCTGGTCGAGCTTCGTGGCCGGGGCGCCGGCGCGCGGGATCGTGACGTTCCAGACCCGCGGCGGGTCGTCGACGATCTTGACGACGGCGACCCCCGTGCCGCTCGAGGCCGCGTAGAGGGTGCAGGTCCAGCGTCCGTCGGCGGCGGTGAACACGCAGCCCCACTTCGACATCGGGTAGGACGTCAGCACCTCGCCGACGCCCGGCGCCTCACGGGCGAGGCGCTCGGCCTCGGTCGCGGACAGCTGGGGCCCCGCCGCTGCGGCCGCCCCGGGGGCGGCGAGGAGCGCGAGCGCGAGGATCGCCGCGACCAGCAGGCGGCGCGGGGTCACTTGAGGACGCGCAGCCCCGCGTAGCGCTCGCGATCGTCCTTGCGGGCGCGGAACCCGCCGTAGAGCGCGACGAGGACGAGCAGGAAGCCGGCGAACGGGATGATCGCGATGGCGCCGACCGCGATCGCGGCCGCGCCGAGGATCGCGGCGACGCCCCACGGCGTGCCCCCGCCCTGCACGGCGCGGTCGGCCATCCGCGTGGCGGTCCAGGCGGTGCCGGCGCCGATCGCGGCGCCCGCCACCAGCCCCGCGAAGGGGATCTCGCCCCCGGCCGCGAGCTCGAAGGCCGCCGCCCCGCCGAGGCCGCTCAGGGCGATCCGGATCGGCAGCGGGAGCACGGCGCGCAGCGCGGCCTCGACGACGCCGGCGACCCAGGCCGCGGCGAGGAAGGGCGTGCCCTCCGCGATGTCGAGGGCGCCCGGCGCCCAGCCGAGCAGGACGGCGACGGCGAGGACGCCGAGGGGGAGCAGGGCGGCGAGTCCGCAGGCGACGGCGAGGCCGGCGCCCTGGCTGAGGGCGACGAGGATGTCCATGGCCGCATGGTAGGGGCCGGGCGCCTAGAGCAGGTAGCGCGCGCCGTCGCGGTCGACCTCGATCACCGCGTCGAGGACGTCCCCCACGAAGTCGCCGTCGACCTGCGTCGGGAACGGCTCGTCGCAGCGCAGGTCGACGCGGGCGATGTCGTGCCAGTAGGCGATGCGGGGGTCGCCGCTGCCGCGCGCGTGGCGCTGGTCGACGAGGACGCGCTGGGCGAAGCCGAGCAGGTCGCGCCGGTAGAGCCGGCGCGGCGCCACGATGTCGAGCCCGCCGTCCGCCGTGGCGGTCGGCGCGAGGTCGAGGGGCAGCGGGCCGATGTAGGACCACGGCGCGAGGTTGACCGCCACGAGGAACGCGACCCGGTCGACCTGGTGGTCGGCGTGCACCGTGATGCGCGGCTGGCTGTAGGCGCCGCGGCCCACGAGCTTCGCCAGCTCGCGCGCGTAGACGACGTCGGGGGAGCGGCGGTCCTTCTCGCCGCGCTCGCGCCCGTCGACGCGGCGCACGACCTCCGCGTCGAGGCCGACCCCCGCGTTGAAGGCGAAGCGGCGGCCGTTGATGCGGCCGACGCGGACGGAGCGCTCGCGGCCCGCGGCGAGCGCCTCGGCGAGGCGGCGGGCGGCGGCCGGGATCGACGGCGGGAGGCCGAGGTTGCGGGGCATGACGCTGGTGCCGCCGCCGGGCAGCAGCCCGATCGGCACGGCCGCGCCGACGCCGTTGAGGACCTCGTTGGCGGTGCCGTCGCCCGCCAGCACGATCACCGCGTCGAACCCGTCCTCGACGCCGCGGCGGGCGAGCTCGGCGGCCTCGAGGTGGCGCGTGGTGCGCACCACCTCGATCGCGGCCGCGGTCTCGAGTTCGCGCCGCGCGGTGCGCTCGACGGCCGCGTTGACGCGGCTCGCGACGGGGTTGACGATGAGGAGGGCGCGCATCTGCGGGGTCCGCGGCTTCACCGCGTCGGCACCGGACTGTACCCCCGCCGACGAGGCCCGCGGGTAGGATGTCCCCGATGGACACGATCCCCGAGCGCTTCGCGCGCGCCGCCGGTCAGGCGCCGCGCGCCGCCGTCGCCGCCTACGCGATGGCCGTCCTGCACGCCGCCGTCGCCCTCACCGTGGGGCTGATCGGGGGCGAGCCGTTCTCGATCGCCCTCGGCATCGGCGCCGCGATCGCGGGCGCCGTCCTGTGGGTGGTCGTCGGCACCATCATCTGCCTGCTCGCGCAGATCGCCGACCGGCGCTAGCGCGGGCAGACGGAAGGCGGGGCCGGGCTGGTGCCCGACCCCGCCTCCTGGGTGTCCGCCGGCTGCGGAGGAGTGGCTCAGCCGGCGAGCGCGGTGGGATCCTGCGGCTGGTTGCCGAGGGTCGCGGTGATGTCGGCGGTGGAGCCGTCGGCCCGCTTGACGACCAGCTTCAGCTCGTCGCCGGGCTCGAGCGCGGAGATCAGGGCCCGCAGCTCGTCGACCGACGCGATCGGCTGGCCGTTGGCCTCGACGACCACGTCGCCGCCGACCCCGTAGCTCTTGCCCTCGATGGTGACCTCGCCGGTGGCGCCCCGGAGGCCGGCCTCGGCCGCGGGGGAGCCCGCGGTGACGCCGGCGATCATGGCGCCCCGGTCGGTGCCGAGCTTGACCTCGGAGGCCAGGGTCGGGTCGACGTCCGACAGCTGCACGCCGAGCCAGGCGTGCTGCGCCGTGCCCGTGGCCATCAGGTCGGCGACGACCTCCTTGACGAGGTTGATCGGCACGGCGTAGCCGAGGCCGACGTTGCC
>CAIQOY010000290.1 GCA_903873565.1 uncultured Actinomycetes bacterium | reverse complement strand
CACGATCAGGATCGCCGAGAACAGGACGACGCCGGCCGTGGTCGGCACGTCGAAGCGGAAGGCCGCCGAGACGGCGAGGTCGCCGAGCCCCTGCAGGCCGAAGGTGACCTCGGTCAGGACGGCCCCGCCGAGCAGGAGGCCGAGGTCGAGCCCGAAGACGGTCACGATCGGCAGGATCGCGTTGCGCGCGCCGTGGCGCCAGACCACGCGCCGGCGCGGCGCGCCCTTGGCGGTCGCGGTGCGCAGGTAGTCCTCCCCGAGCACGTCGAGCATCTGCGAGCGCATCAGCCGCACGTAGAGGGCGGCGAACTGGAGCGCGAGGACCGAGGCGGGCAGGATCAGGTGCGAGAACCACGGCCACGGGTTCGACCACGCGAACGGCTCGTAGCCGCCGAGCGGGAAGATCGGCACCTTGAAGGCGAGGAAGAAGAGGGCGAGGAGGCCCAGGTAGTAGACGGGCAGAGACTGCGCGACGAGCACGAAGATCGACGTCAGCCGGTCGAGGAACGAGCGCGGCCGCGTGGCCGCGAGCACGCCGATCGGGATCGAGACCGCCATCCAGATCAGCGCGGCCATCAGGGTGAGGGACAGCGTGACGGGGAACGCCTCGGCGATCAGCCGGTCGACCGAGCGCTGCTTCTCGAACGAGCGCCCGAAGCGCCCGACGAGCTCGTCGCACTCGGCCTCGGTGGCCCCCGGGCAGAGCCGCGCCCGCTCGTCGGCCGACGGCCCGAGCACGAGCCGCCGCAGCGAGTAGGCGTACTGGACGTAGAAGGGCTTGTCGAGCCCGAGCAGCCGCTCGACCTGCTCGATCTGCTCGGGCGACGGGTTCTTGCCCGCGTAGAGCCGCGCCGGCCGGATGTCCTGCGCGGCCCTGAGCGCGGGCCCGAACAGGACGAACACGGCCAGCGTGACGACGAGGATCACGAGGATCCCCCCGATCACGCGTCGGAGCAGGAAGCGGCCCATCGCGGTCGGCGGACGCGCCGGGCCCGCCCGCCCCGGAGGGCGGACGGGCCCGGATGGTCGTCCGGCCTAGCCCTCCCGCAGGAAGTAGTGGCCGAAGTAGAAGTTCTTCGCCGGACCCCAGATGTAGTTCCCGAGCCGCTCGGAGGTGAGCGTCACCTGGCGCGGCGCGCCGGTCGGGTACCACGGGGCCTGCTCCTGCATGACCTGGGTCGAGAGCTCCGCGAACTGCGCGTCGCGCTCGGGCCCGGGCGGCAGGGCGTTGATCTCGTTGACCTTGGCGTCGAACTCCTCATCGCACCAGGCCCCGTAGTTGGAGCCCGACTCGCACATCAGGAGCGGCAGGTAGAACGTGATCGCGTCCGGGTAGTCCTGGATCCAGCCGGCCGGGGCGAGGTTCCACTTCGACTCCGGGTCGGCCAGGTAGCCGTAGTAGACGTCGGCCGACAGGCCCTTCAGCTTGACCGTGAAGCCGACGGCCTCGAGGTTCTCCTTGATCGACGCCGCGGCCTCCGGCCCCGGCGGCTCCGTGCCGTGCAGGAGCAGCACCTCGCTGCCCTCCACGCCGGCCGCGGCCACGAGCTCCTTGGCCTTGGCGGGGTCGTAGCCGTAGATGTCCGTCGGCTGGTCGCCGATCAGGTTCGGGGGCAGGATCTGCGTCCAGGGGGAGCGCACGAGCTTGCCGCCCGCGATCTTCGTGAGGGCGTCGCGGTCGATCGCCCAGTTGACCGCCTGCCGGGCCTCCGGCTTGTCGAACGGCGGCTGGTTGGTCCGGAACGTGCCGTAGTTGACGGCGGCGTCCGCGGTCGAGAAGAACCGGTCCGCGTAGGCCGGGTCGTTGGCGATCGCCGGCACGTCCGAGCCGTACGGGGCGTCGCTGCCGAAGCTGAGGTCGAGCTCGTTGCTCTTCAGCTTGGCGAGCTGGATGTCGGCCGGGGTGCCGATCTCCAGCTCGATCCCGTCGATGTTGTTCTGCTCGGGGGCCTCGGGCACGCCGGCCGCGACGTTGTCCGCCCAGGTCGGCTCGCGCTCGATCACGAGCGACTTGTCGGCCGTGTACTCCTTGATCCGGTACGGGCCGACGAAGATCGGCGAGGTCTCGAGCACCTTGTGGGGGGTGTCGGACGGCCGGATGTACGACCAGCCCATCGCCAGGGCGCGCGGGAAGGCGCCGTCGGGCGCCTCCAGCGTGAAGGACACGGTCAGGTCGTCGACGACCTCGATCCCGGCGATGCCGGGGTTCTCCTTGCCCTTGCTCTCCTCCATCGCGGTGTTCCAGTCGGCGTAGCCCTTGAGGCCGGCGTAGTAGCCGGACGCGGGCGGGCCGCCCGTCCCGCACTGGATGTTCGGGTCGAGCATGTACTCGAAGGTCGCCTTGACGTCCTCGGCGTCGACCGCCGAGCCGTCGGGGAAGGTCAGGCCCTCGCGCAGCCGCACCGTGTAGGTGAGGCCGTCCTCGGACAGCTCCGGCATGTCGGCCGCGAGGTCCGGGGTCAGCGTGCCGGTCGAGGCCGGGTCGACGCTGTCGGGGTAGCCGTAGAGGCCGCGGGCCATGAAGTAGAAGACCGACCAGGAGACGCCGTAGTACGAGAGGCCGCTCCAGCAGTCGATGTTCTCGGTCATGGCCATCTTCAGGACGCCGCCCTTGACGGGCGTCTCGGTGGCGGGGAACCCGCCCTCGAGGTAGCTGGCGCCGCTGTCGGGCGTCACGGCCTCGGTGGCGGCGCTGGTCGCGCCGCCGCCTCCGCCGGAGTCGGAGCCGCCGCCGCAGGCCGCGCCGAGCGCGGCCGCGAGGGCGATCAGGGCGGCGAGGGCCGCCAGTCGGATGCGCATGGTCATCTCCCCCTTCGGGTGGGAACGCGGGTGGTGGGTTCGGGGATGGTCATCTGGGGCTCGCGGGGTCAGCGGGCGCCGGCGCCCCGCGGGTCGAGGGCGTCGCGCAGGCCGTCGCCGAGCAGGTTGAAGGCGAGCACGGTGAGGACGAGCAGGGTGCCGGGGATCACCATCAGGTGGGGCGCGTTGCGGTAGAGCCCGCCGGGCACCGCGTCGGAGATCATCCGGCCCCACGAGGGCACGTCGAAGGGCAGCCCGAAGCCGAGGTAGGTGAGTGCCGCCTCCGCGGCGATCACGCCGGCGACGGACAGGCTGGCCAGCACGATCACCGGCCCGACCAGCTGGGGCAGGAGGTGGCGCACGACGATGCGGGTGTGCGAGGCGCCCAGCATCCGCGCGGCCGCCACGAACTCGCGGTGGCGCAGCGCGATCACCTCGCCCCGGAACAGCCGCCCCGGGTAGAACCACGAGAAGATCGAGATCACGATCACCACCAGCGCCACCGACGGCCCGAACACGACGCTCGCCGCGATCGCGAAGAGCAGGAACGGGAAGGCGGCCACGACGTCCATCAGGCGCGCGATCCCCGCGTCGGTCAGCCCGCCCGCGTAGCCGGCCACGAGCCCCGCCGCGAGCGCGATCAGGGTGGTCAGGATCGTGGCCAGGACGCCGATCAAGAGCGACGTGCGCGCCCCGTAGGCGAGCTGCACCAGCATGTCGTAGCCGAGCACGTTGGAGGCCCCCAGCACGAAGCACGGCCGCTCGCCGACGCTGGCGAGGCCCGCGGGGCAGCCGTGCAGCGGCCCGACCGGCAGGAGCGTGTAGTCGTCGATCCCGGTCGAGTTCGAGGTGTTGACCGGGTGGCCGGTCCAGGCCTCGAAGGCGGGCGCCGCCGCGGCGAAGAGGACGAGCAGCGCGATGAAGCCGACCGAGGCCAGGGCCACGCGGTCGCGGCGCAGCCGCGCGAGGGCCAGCTGGCGCGGCGTGCGCGCAGCCGCGGGGTCTGCGATTGCCTCGAACTGCTCGACGGCGGCCATCCGGCCTCCTCTCCCGCCCGCAAGGGTAGCGCGCGCGGGTCCCCCGGGGAACGGTCGCCCGCGGTCGGGCTAGGAGAGCGCGTCGGCGCCGGCCACGACCTCGAGCAGCTGCTGCGTGATCTCGGCCTGGCGGGCGCGGTTCATGTCGAGCGTGAGCCGGTCGATCAGGTCGCGGGCGTTGTCGGAGGCGTTGCGCATGGCGGTCATGCGCGCGCCGTGCTCGGACGCCGTCGACTCCAGGAGCGCGCGGAAGATCTCCGTCTCGAGCGCCGTGGTCAGGAGCGGCTCGAGCAGCTCCTCGGCGTCGGGCTCGAACAGGAGCTCGCCCATCAGCGCGCGGTCGCGCGCCGACATCTCGGTCAGGCGCTCCGGCAGCGGCACGGGCAGCACCTCGGTCGCGTAGACCGTCTGCACGAGCGGCGAGTCGAAGTGGTTGAAGATCATCACCAGGCGGTCGAAGACCTGCTCGCCGTAGTCGGCGATCAGGGAGTGCGCGATCTGCTCGGCGTCCTGGTAGACCGGGCGGTCGGTGAAGCCCGTCCACGACTGGCGCGGCTCGGCGCTGCGGAAGCGCAGCGAGCCCGCGCCCTTGCGGCCGACGGCGTACCAGACGACCTGCCGGCCGAGGGCGCGCTCGGCGGCGGCCTCGTCGAGGGCGCGGCGCAGGACGGAGGCGTTGAACGCGCCGGCCAGGCCGCGGTCGCCGGACATCAGCATGATCGCCGTGGTCTGCACGTCGCGGCGCTCGAGCAGCGGCTGGTTGCGCAGGGACGTGGTCCGCCCCGCCGCCTCCGAGATCAGCTCGTGCATGCCGTCCGCGAACGGGCGCAGGGCCTCGATCCGGACCTGGGCGCGACGCAGCTTGGCGCCGGCCACGAGCTCCATCGCCTTGGTGATCTTGCTCGTGTTCTTGACGGAGTGGATCCGCCGGCGGATGTCCTGGAGCGAGGCCACGTGCTAGGCGGACGCCCCCGCGGCGGCCGCCGAGCCCTGGAAGCCCTTGGCGAACTGCTCGACCTGGGCGCGCAGCTTGTCGACCGTCTCGTCGGAGAGGTCGAGCGACTCGCGGATCGCTCCGAGCACCGTCTTCTCGGCGCGCAGCGCCTGGCGCAGGCCGTCGTTGTAGCGGGCGACGTCGGCGACGTCGATCTCGTCCACGTGGCCGTTGGTGGTCGCCCAGATGATGGCGACCTGCTCCTCGACGGGCCACGGGTCGTACTGCGTCTGGTTGAGCGTCTGGACGAGCCGCTGGCCGCGGTTGAGCTGGGCCAGGGTGGCGGCGTCGAGCTCGGAGGCGAACTGCGCGAAGGCCTCCAGCGCGCGGAACTGCGCGAGCTCCAGCTTGAGCCGGCCGGCGACCTTCTTCATCGCCTTCGTCTGGGCGTTCGAGCCGACGCGCGACACCGAGATGCCGACGTTGATGGCGGGGCGCACGCCCTGGTAGAAGAGGCTCGTCTCCAGGAAGATCTGGCCGTCCGTGATGGAGATCACGTTGGTCGGGATGTAGGCGGACACGTCGCCGGCCTGCGTCTCGATCACGGGCAGCGCGGTCAGCGAGCCGCCGCCGAGCTCGTCGGACAGCTTGACCGCACGCTCGAGCAGGCGCGAGTGCAGGTAGAAGACGTCGCCCGGGAAGGCCTCGCGGCCCGGCGGGCGGCGCACCAGGAGCGACATCTGGCGGTAGGCGTCGGCCTGCTTGGTGAGGTCGTCGTAGACCACCAGCGCGTGGCCGCCCTTGTAGAGGAAGTACTCGCCCATCGCGCAGCCCGCGTAGGGGGCGATGTACTTGATCGGCGCGGCTTCCGAGGCGTTCGCGGCGACGACGATGGTGTAGTCCATCGCGCCCTGCTCGCGCAGCTTCTCGACGACCTGCGCGACCGTCGAGGCCTTCTGGCCGACGGCGACGTAGATGCAGATCACGCCCGAGTCGCGCTGGTTGATGATCGTGTCGATCGCGACCGCGGTCTTGCCGGTCTGGCGGTCGCCGATGATCAGCTCGCGCTGGCCGCGGCCGATCGGCACGAGCGCGTCGAGCGCCTTGAGGCCGGTCTGGAGCGGCTCCTTCACGGGCTGGCGGTCGACCACGCCGGGCGCCTTGAACTCGAGCTGGCGCTGCTCGCTGGTCTCGATCGCCGGGCCGCCGTCGATCGGCTGGCCGAGCGGGTTGACGACGCGGCCGACCATGGCCTCGCCGACGGGGACGCTCATGACCTTGCCGGTGCGGCGGACGGTGTCGCCCTCGCGGATCTTCTGCCACTCGCCGAACAGCACGACGGCGACGTTCGACTCCTCGAGGTTGAGCGCGAGGCCGGTGACGCCGTGCGGCAGCTCCAGCATCTCGAGGGCGATGCAGCGCTCGAGGCCGTAGACGCGGGCGATGCCGTCGCCGACCTGGATGACGGTGCCGATCTCCTCGACGTCGGCGGTGTCCTCGAAGCCGCTGATCTGGCTCTTGAGAATGGTGGCGATCTCGTCCGGGCTGAGCTTCACGTCGTCGTCTCCGTCGTTCGGATTAGGCGGTGGGGATGCGGGCGGCCCGGAGGTCGCGGCCGAGCAGGTCGAGGCGGCGCCGGAGCGACGCGTCGACGAGCCGGTCGCGGACGCGCAGGACCACGCCGCCCAGGATCTCGGGATCGACGGTGCGATCCATGGTCACGTCGAGGCCGGTGGCCTCGCGCAGCTGCGTCTCGACCGTCTTCGCGGTCGCGTCGTCGATCGGCACGGCGGTCGTCAGCTCGACGGCGAGCTCGCCCCGGGCGAGCCGCACGCGGTCGGCGAAGACGCCCTGGATCTCGGACAGGGCGTCCAGCCGGCGGTGGTCGAGCAGCACGCCGAGGAAGCGGGCGACCATCTCGTCGGCCCCCGCGCAGAGCTCGCCGATCAGGCGGCCCTTGGCCTCGCGCGGCACGGCCGGGTTGGCCAGGGCGCGCGCGAGCGCCGGGGTGTCGCGGACGGCGTCCGCGACCGCGGCGAGGCCCTCGTCGACGGCGTCGAGGCGCTGCGCCTCGTCGGCCGCCTGGTAGAGCGCCGTGGCGTACGGGGTCGCGACGCTCACGCCCCGCCCTTGCCCCCGTGCAGCGCCGAGAAGTCGACCCCCGCGAGGGCCTCCTCCACGAGCCGCTTCTGCTCCGCGTCGTCGAGCGCCCGGCCCAGCACCTTCTCGGTGGCGAGCAGGGTCAGGTCGGCGATCTCCTGCTTGATGCGGTCGAGCGACTGCTGCGTCTCCGCGGCGATCGCCTGCTGCGCGGCGGCGATGCCGCGCTCCCGCTCCTGCGACAGCTCCTCGACGAGCTGGCGCTGCTGCTCCGTGGCCGTGGCGCGGGCGTTCTCCAGGATCTCCGCCGCCTCGCGCTTGGCGGCCGCGAGCTGCTGCTTGTAGTCGTCGAGCAGCCGCTCGGCCTCCTCGCGGGCGTCCTCGGCGGCCTGCAGGTTCTGGCGCACGGCCTCCCGGCGCTCGTCGAGGAGCGCCGCGATGCGGCCGAACGCGTACTTGCGCAGGATCACGAGCACGATCAGGAACGTGACCAGCGTCCACAGGCTGAGGCCGAGCTCGGGCTGGATCAGCCCGGCGCCGCCCGTCTCTGCGAGGATCGTCGACGTCATCGGATCAGGCGATGAAGAAGGCGACGAAGCTCATCAGGAGGGCGTAGAACGTGATCGCCTCCGTCAGGGCGAGGCCGAGGAACATCATGCCCTGCAGGTCGCTGCGCATCTCCGGCTGGCGGGAGACGCCCTCGATCGTCTTGCCGATGAGGTAGCCCACGCCCACGCCGGGGCCGATCGCGCCGAAGCCGGTGCCGAGGCCGAGCGCGAGCGCCTTCGCGGCGTCGACGAGCCCCTGGTCGGTGAGTGCCATGTGTCCGAGATCCTCCTGGGTAGGTTGGTCGCTTAGTGGTGCGGCTCGATCGCCGAGCCGATGTAGATGCCCGAAAGCATTGCGAAGATGTAGGCCTGGAGCGACGCCACGAGGCCCCACTCGAAGATCCAGAAGACGACGGCGATCGGGATCGCGATCGGCGCCACGAAGAGCTTGCCGAGCAGGATCACGAACCCGATGCACATGATGATCAGGAGGTGGCCGGCGAGCATGTTGGCGAACAGCCGGACGCTCAGCGAGATGATGCGCAGGAGCTGCGAGAGCACCTCGAGCACGATCAGGAACGGCTTCAGGGCCGGCGGGCTCGGCGGCACCCAGCTCTTCAGGTAGGGCCAGACGCCGTTGGCGCGGGCGCCCTCGAAGTGCGAGATCGCGATCGTCATCAGCGCCAGGGTCAGCGTGACCGACAGGTTCGAGGTGGCCGCGTAGAGGGTCAGGCCGGGGATCGGGCCGTAGAGCGGGTTGTGCGTGTCGAGCGGCAGCGGGATGAAGCTGATCATGTTCAGCGTCCAGATGAACACGAACAGGCTCGCCACGTACGGGAACCAGCGCGCGAAGGCGGCCTTCGGCAGCGTGGCCTGGCCGATGTTCGACTCGGAGAACGTGTAGAGCAGCTCGACCACGGTCTGGGTGCGGCCCGGCTGGGTGCGCAGGCCGCCGCGCACGATCCAGAGGGTCAGGACGATCGTGATCGCGAGGCCGAGCCAGAGGTAGACGACCAGCTTCGAGATGCCGATCGTCAGCGGGCCGAGCGCGAACGAGGCCCAGTACTCGTTGAGGAACTCGTCGACCGGCTTGAACTCGCCGCCCTCGGCGAGCGCCGCGCCGGGCATCAGCAGCGCGCCGGCGAGGGCCAGCGCGACGAGGGCGAGGCGGCGGGTCACGCGGCGCCCCCGGCGGTCGCGGGATCGGTCCCGGAGTCCTTCAGGAGGACGTGGCTGATCCCGCGGGCGACCATGTCCACGGTAAAGTAGACGAGGAAGGCGGCGGCGGCGACGACCCCGAGCTGGCGGTCGTACGTCCAGGCGATGATGAACAGCGCGCCGAAGGTCAGCCAGGCGCGCGAGAGCAGCGACACGCCGACGATCCCGACCTGCAGGATCTGGCTGCGGCCGCGCGCGAACAGCTCCGCGCCGAAGGCGACCGCCATGTTGGCGACGAGCAGCGCGGCCGACAGCGCCCAGGCGTCGAGCGGCCAGCCCGCGGCCCAGAAGACGGGCAGCGCGACGAGGCACGGGACGATCGCCGCGAAGCGCAGGGCGAGCGCGAGCCGGTAGCGGGTCGGGGTCATCGTCATCGGGGCTTGAAGTAGCGCAGGTACAGGAGGTAGAAGCCGAGCACGAGCCCGATCGTCGACCCGACCATGATGCCCGGGGCGAGCCGATCGATGAGGAGGCCGACGGCGGTGCCGATGACCCCCCCGAGCACGATCCCGGCGATCACGTACATCCCCGCGGCGAGTCCGGAGGCATCGGGGCCCCCGCCCTGTCCCGTCGTGGTGATCGTGGTCTCCTGGTGTCCTGCTCGGCCCGTCTCCGGGCGTTCGGAAACCTAGCAGGGCCGGCGCCCGGCGGCGGGCCCGGGGGCGGCCGGGGTCAGGAGCGCCCGCGCGCGAAGGGCCGCGGCACGGGGTCGTCGCCGTCGGCCGCGCCGCCGCGGGCCAGCCCGAGCCGGCGCAGGTGGCGGTACTTGACGATCTCGAGCGCGGTCGCCACGTACCAGCTGACGAGCAGGGCCCCGAGCCCGAACAGGGTCAGCCCCACCGTGGGCCAGAGGTTCCAGTCGCCGTCGGTCCGGTACGGGAACAGGCGCACGGCGAGCGCGAAGGCGGCCAGCACCCCCGACCAGGCGTAGAGCATCAGGCAGGCCTGCCGCTGCGAGTAGCCGACGCGCAGGAGCCGGTGGTGGAAGTGGCTGCGGTCCGCGCTGGCGATCGAGCGGCCGGCGCGGACCCGCTTGAGGATCACGAACGAGGTGTCGAGGATCGGCACCAGCAGCACCACCAGCGGGAAGACCAGCGCGAGGGCGGCCGCGGTCTTCATCACGCCCTGGATCGACACGCAGGCCAGCAGGAACCCGAGCAGGAGCGCCCCCGAGTCGCCCATGAAGACCCGCGCCGGGTTGAAGTTCCAGGGCAGGAAGCCGAGGCACGCGCCGCAGATCGCGGCGGCCAGCACCCCCGCGGAGATGCGGCCGAGGGACAGCGCGAGGATCGCGAAGGTCAGCGCGCTGATCGCGCAGACCCCCGCGGCGAGGCCGTCCATCCCGTCGGCGAGGTTGACGACGTTCGCCACCGCGACGATGAAGACGATCGTCAGGGGGTACGCGAGCCAGCCGAAGGCGACGGCGCTCGGCTCCACGAACGGGATCGTGATCCCGTCGATCGTCATCCCGCCCGCGACGGGGATCGCGGCGCAGGCGATCTGCCCGACGAGCTTGGCGAGGGGCGGCAGCCCGACCCGGTCGTCGACCGCGCCGAGCAGGCAGATCAGCGCCGCGCCGATCAGGATCAGCCGGTAGCGCTCGTCGACGTCGAGGTTGGGCAGGACGGCGGCGACGATGCCGAGCAGGATCGCGACGCCGCCGAGCAGCGGGATCGGGCGGTCGTGGATGCGCCGCCCGCCGGGCTTGTCCACCACCCCGAGCCGCCAGGCGACCCGCATCATCACGGGCGTCAGCGCCGCGGTCACGACCACGGCGATGACGAGCGCGTAGAGGGCCGACGGCGAGACGTCGAGCCGGGTCAGGGTATCGGCCACCGCGCCTCAGGCTACCCCGCGCGCGGGACGCGCCCGCCGCGGCCGGGTCAGCCCGAGTGGTTCGAGCCGAACCCGCGCATCCCGGCGTAGAGCGGCCGGCGGGCGAGGATCGCGTCGATCTCGCCGCGCAGGGCGTCGAGGTCGGCGTCGGCCGTCACGGCCTGGGCGATGATCCGGCCGACCTCGGAGAAGTCGGCCTCGTCGAGGCCGCGCATCGTCGCCGCGGGGGTGCCGATGCGGACGCCGCTCGTCTCCATCGCGGGCCGCGGGTCGAACGGGATCGAGTTGCGGTTGACCGTGATGTGGATCGAGTGCAGCCGGTCCTCGGCCTCCTTGCCCGAGAACGGGCTGTCCTGGAGGTCGAGCAGCACGAGGTGCGTGTCGGTGCCGCCGGAGACCAGCTTCTGGCCGTGCTCGAGCAGCGCCGCCGCGAGGGCCTGCGCGTTGAGCCGGATCTGGCGCTGGTACTCCCGGAAGGCCGGCGTCTGGGCGATGCCGAAGGCGACCGCCTTGCCGGCCACGCCGTGGCAGAGCGGCCCGCCCTGCAGCCCGGGGAAGAGCCCCGAGTCGACCTTCTTCGCCCACTCCTCGGTGCAGAGGATGAAGCCGGCGCGCGGCCCGGCCAGCGACTTGTGCACCGTCGAGGTGACGACGTCGGCGTGCGGGACGGGGCTCGGGTGCTCGCCGCCGGCCACGAGGCCGGAGATGTGCGCCATGTCGACCATGAAGCGCGCGCCGACCTCGTCGGCGATCGCGCGGAAGGCGGCGAAGTCGAGCGTGCGCGGATAGGCGCTGGCGCCCGTCACGATCAGGGCCGGCTTGTGCTCGTGCGCCTGGCGGGCGACGTCCTCCATGTCCACGAGGCCGGTCTCCGGCGAGACGCCGTAGTGCACGAAGTCGTAGTACTTGCTCGACGAGTTGACGGGGTGGCCGTGGGTCAGGTGGCCGCCGTGGTCGAGGCGCAGGGCGAGCACCGTGTCGCCGGGCTGGAGCAGCGCCAGGTAGGCGGCCATGTTGGCCTGCGCGCCCGCGTGCGGCTGCACGTTGGCGTGGTCGGCGCCGTAGAGGGCCTTGGCGCGCTCGATGGCGAGCGTCTCGATCTCGTCGACGACGTCGCAGCCGCCGTAGTAGCGCTTGCCGGGGTAGCCCTCGGCGTACTTGTTGGTGGCCACGGAGCCGACGGCCTCCATCACGGCCGGCCACGTGAAGTTCTCCGAGGCGATCAGCTCGAGCTCGTCGCGCTGGCGGTCGAGCTCGGCGTCGAGCAGGCGGGCGATCTCGGGGTCGACGGACTCGAGTCCCGCGGTGCGCAGGGTCTCGATGGAGTTCTCGGTGGTGGCCATGGCCGGGAAGTCTACGCGCGCTCGGCGCGCGGGACCATCGGGAACCGACGCCCGTCCCGTCGGCGCCGGCCTAGGGGCGCCGGGCCGACAGCACGCGCTCGACGCCGGCCAGGTCGCGGTGGCGCTCCACGCCCGCGAAGCCCGCGGCGGCGAGCAGCGCCTGGACGGCCGCGGCCTGCTCGTCGGAGACCTCGAGCACGATCGCCCCGCCGGGGCGCAGCCGCGCGGGGGCCGCGGCCACGAGCCGCCGGATCAGGTCCAGCCCGTCGGGCCCGCCCCACAGCGCGAGGTGCGGCTCGTGGCGCACCACCCCGGGCTCGGTGCGCGGGTCGCCGTCGGGCACGTATGGCAGGTTCGCGGCGACCACGTCGAAGGGGCCGGGGGCGTCGGCGAGGAGGTCCGAGGCGGCGAAGGCGACCTCGAGCCCGAGCCGCGCGGCGTTGGCGCGGGCGAGGGCGAGCGCGTCGGCGGAGGCGTCGACGCCGAGCACCTCGGCGTCGGGCCGCTCGTGCTTGACGGACAGCGCGATCGGCCCCGCGCCCGTGCCGACGTCCACGAGGCGCCCGCCGCGGGGCAGGAGCGCGAGGGCGACCTCGACCAGGGTCTCGGTCTCGGGGCGCGGCATCAGCGCCCGCGCGTCGGTCTGCAGGGTCAGCCGCCGGAAGCCGACCTCGCCGACGATGTAGGCGACGGGCTCGAGGTCGGCGCGCCGGCGCAGGAGCGGCCGGATCGCGGCCAGCTCGTCCGCCGTCAGCGGCCGGT
>CAIQOY010000289.1 GCA_903873565.1 uncultured Actinomycetes bacterium | reverse complement strand
GGCGCCGGCGCGCTCCGGCTCCTGCGGGACGGGCAGCGCCGCCGCCGCGGGCGGCCCGCCGAGCCGCCAGGCCCCGGCGAAGGCCCCGCGCGGACGGCGGCGGCGGCCGAGCGGCGGGTTCTCGTCGAGGAAGGCGGTGGTCGCCGTGCCGGCGACGACGTCGGGCTGGCGCACCAGCCAGCGCAGGAAGGCGAGGTTGGTGACGGTGCCGCGCACCTCGACCGCCTCGAGCGCGTCGGTCAGGCGCGCGAGGGCCTCGGCGCGGTCCTCGCCGTGTGCGATCAGCTTCGCGATCATCGGGTCGTAGGCCGCGGGGACGGCATCGCCCTCGGCGATCCCCACGTCGCAGCGGACGCCCTCGGGCAGGGCGAGGCGGCCGATCGTCCCGGTCCGCGGCAGGAACGACAGCGGGTCCTCCGCGTACAGGCGCACCTCGACCGCGTGCCCGCGCACGGCGGGCGGGTCGGCGACCGCGCCGCCGTCGGCGATGCGGATCTGCTCGGCGACCAGGTCGATCCCGGTGACGAGCTCGGTGACGGGGTGCTCGACCTGGATGCGGGCGTTGAGCTCGAGGAACCAGATCGCGCCGTCGGCGTCGACGAGGAACTCCGCCGTGCCGGCGCCGACGTAGCCCGCGGCGCGGGCGAAGGCGACGGCCGCCGCCGCGAGCCGCTCGCGCAGGTCGGGGTCGACGGCCGGGGAGGGCGCCTCCTCGAGCACCTTCTGGTGGCGGCGCTGGACCGAGCAGTCGCGCTCCCCGAGGGCGATCGCGCCGCCGTGGCGGTCGGCGAGGATCTGGACCTCGACGTGGCGGGGGCGCTCGACGAGCCGCTCGGCGTAGACGCGGCCGTCGCCGAAGGCCGCCTCGGCCTCGCGCTCGGCGGCGCGGCGCGCCTCCTCGAGGTCGGCGGGATCGCGCACGACGCGCATCCCGCGGCCGCCGCCGCCCGCGGCGGCCTTCAGGATCAGGGGGTAGCCGACGTCGGCGGGGTCGCCCTGCGGCAGGACGGGCACGCCCGCCGCCGCGGCGATCGCCTTGGCCTCGAGCTTGTCGCCGGTGCGGTCGAGCACGTCCGGCGGGGGGCCGATCCAGATCGCCCCCGCGGCCTCGACCGCGCGCGCCGCGTCGCCCCGCTCCGACAGGAACCCGTAGCCCGGGTGGACCGCGTCCGCCCCGGCCGCCGCGGCCGCCCGGGCGATCGCCTCCGCGTCGAGGTACGACGGCACGTCGACGACGCGGTCGCAGGCGCGTGTGTGGAGCGCGTCCGCGTCGTCGGGGGCGCGGACCGCGATCGCCTCGATCCCGAGCTCCCGGCAGGTGCGGGCGATGCGGACGGCGATCTCGCCCCGGTTGGCGATCAGGACGGCGCGGATCGCCACGGCGGATCCTCGTCGGCCAGGAAGGCGCGCAGGCCGGCCTGGCCCTCGTCGGAGCTGCGTACCTCCGCGATCAGCCGGGCCAGGTCGTCCGGGGCGGGCCGCTCGCGGATCAGGCGCTTCGTGGCGCGCACCGCGTCGGGGCCGTTCATCGCGATCGCCTCGGCCAGCCGTGCGGCCTCGGCACGGGGGTCGTCGGCGACGCCGGCGACGAGCCCGATCCGCAGCGCCTCCTCGGCCCGGAACAGCTCCGCGGTCAGCAGGTAGCGGCGCGCGGCGGCCGCGCCGATCCGGGCGAGCACGTACGGCGAGATCGTGGCGGGCACGAGCCCGATCCGGACCTCGCTGAACGCGAAGCGCGCGTCGGGCGCGGCGATCGCGACGTCCGCGCAGGCCACGAGGCCGGCGCCGCCGCCGATCGCGTGGCCGTGGACGGCGGCCACCACCGGGATGGGGCAGCCGTCGACCGCCGCGAACAGCGCGCCGAGGCGGCGGCCCTCGGCGAGGTTCTCGTCGGGCGAGAGGTCGACGCTCGCCCGCATCCAGTCGAGGTCGGCGCCCGCGCTGAAGCTCGGGCCCTCGCCGCGCAGGAGCACGGCGCGGGCGTCGCCGACGTCGGCGAAGGCGGCGGCGAGGCCGTCGATCATCGCGCCGTCGAAGGCGTTGCGGCGGTCGGGGCGGTCGAGCACCACCTCGAGCAGGTGGCCGCGGCGCGCGGTCTGGACGGCGTCGGCCATCGTCACATCCGGAAGACGCCGAAGGAGGGCTCGGGCACAGGGGCGCCGGCGGCGGCGGCGATGCCGAGGGCGAGCACGCGGCGCGTGTCGCGCGGGTCGATCAGGCCGTCGTCCCAGAGCCGCCCGGTCGAGAAGTACGCGTCGCTCTCCGCCTCGAGCCGGGTGCGGGCCTCCTCGGCGGCGTCGTTGCCGACCTGCTCGAGCACGAGCGCGGCCTGCTCGGCGCCCATCACGCCGGTGCGCGCGTTCGGCCACGCCCACAGCTGGCGCGGCTGGAAGGCGCGTCCGCACATGCCGTAGTTGCCGGCCCCGAACGACCCCCCGATCACCACCGTGAACTTGGGCACCTGCGCGCAGGAGACGGCGGTCACGAGCTTCGCGCCGTCCTTGGCGATGCCGCCGTGCTCGGCGCGCGTGCCGACCATGAAGCCGGTGATGTTCTGGAGGAAGACGAGGGGGATCCGCCGCTGGCAGGCGAGCTCCACGAAGTGCGCGCCCTTGAGGGCGGCGGCGGAGACGAGCACGCCGTTGTTGGCGAGGATCGCCACCGGCTGGCCCTCGATCGCCCCGAACCCGCAGACCAGCGTCTCGCCGTAGTCGGGCTTGAACTCGTGCAGGCGGCTGCCGTCGACGATCCGCGCGATCACCTCGCGCACGTCGTACGGCACCCGGTAGTCCGTCGGCACGATCCCGAGCAGGTCCTCGGGGTCGTGCAGGGGCACCTCGGGCGCCTCGACCGCCCACGGGGCGGCGGGGGCGGGGCCGAGCGTCGCGACGGCCTCGCGCAGGAGCGCCAGGGCGTGCTCGTCGTCGGCCGCCTCGTGGTCGGCGACGCCGGAGATGCGGGCGTGCACGGAGGCGCCGCCGAGCTCCTCGGCCGTCACCTCCTCGCCGGTCGCCGCCTTCACCAGCGGCGGCCCGCCGAGGAAGACCGTGCCGGTGCCGCGCACGATCACCGTCTCGTCGCTCATCGCCGGCACGTAGGCGCCGCCGGCGGTGCACGAGCCCATCACGGCGGCCAGCTGGGGGATCCCGGCCTGCGACATGCGCGCCTGGTTGTAGAAGATGCGGCCGAAGTGGTCGCGGTCGGGGAAGACGTCGGCCTGCATCGGCAGGTAGGCGCCGCCGGAGTCGACGAGGTACAGGCAGGGCAGGCGGTTCTCGAGCGCGACCTCCTGGGCCCGCAGGTGCTTCTTGACCGTCAGCGGGTAGTACGTGCCGCCCTTGACGGTGGCGTCGTTGGCCACGATCACGCAGGGGCGGCCCTGCACGGACCCGATGCCCGTGACGATGCCGGCGGCCGGCACGGCGTCGTCGTACAGGCCCCACGCGGCGAGCGCCCCGAGCTCGAGGAAGGCGCCCTCCGGGTCGACCAGCCGGTCGACGCGGTCGCGGGCGAGCAGCTTGCCGCGGCCGAGGTGGCGCTCGCGCGCCGCCTCGGAGCCGCCGACCGCGATCCGGGCGCGGCGCTCGGCGAGCTCGGCGACGAGCGCGCCCATCGCCGCGGCCCGCTCGGCGAAGGCGGCGTCCGAGCGGTCCACGTGGGTGGGGATGATCGCCATCGGCCCGGGGGATTCTACGGCGCCGGCCGCGGCGGCCGCCGCACGCCCCCAGCGGCTACGATCGCCGCATGGCCGGAGCCCTCGACGCCCTGCTCGCCGCCGGACCCGTCGCGATCGACGGCGGCTTCGCCACCGAGCTCGAGGCGCTCGGCGAGGACCTCTCCGACGACCTCTGGTCGGCGCGCCTCCTGCGGGACGGCCCCGCCATGGTCGAGGCCGTCCACCTCGCGTACCTGCGGGCCGGCGCCCGCGTCGTGATCACGGCCTCTTACCAGGCCAGCCGCGAGGCGTTCGCGCCCGTCGGGGTCGTCGCGGTCGACGCCGACCGCCTCCTCGCCACCAGCGTCACCCTCGCGCAGGCCGCCCGCGCGGCCTTCATGCGCGAGGCGCCCGACGCCCCCGCGGCGCTGGTCGCGGCCTCGCTCGGCCCGTACGGCGCGATGCTCGCCGAGGGGCAGGAGTACACCGGCGAGTACGGCGGCGCGGGCCGCGAGGAGATCGCGCGCTTCCACCACGAGCGGGTCGCGGCTCTGCTCGGCCCCGGCCCGGACCTCCTGGCCTGGGAGACGATCCCGAACGTGCTCGAGGCCGAGGCGATCGCCGACCTGCAGGAGCGCTTCGACGGCCCCGACGCGTGGGTCTCGTTCCAGTGCCGCGACGGCGGCCGGATCGCCGACGGCACGCCGATCGAGGAGGCCGTGGCGCGCGTCGCCGGGGCGCCCGGGGTACGCGCCGTGGGCTGCAACTGCACGGCACCGGAGCACGTGCTCGAGCTGATCGGCCGCTGCCGCGCGGCGGCCCCGGAGCTCGCCGTGGTCGTCTACCCGAATGACGGTCGCGTCTGGGACGGCCCGGCGCGGGCGTGGGCGACGGGCGGGACGGGGCGCTTCCCCGACGAGGCGGTGCGCGCCTGGCGCGACGCCGGCGCGACCCTGATCGGCGGCTGCTGCGGGGTGGGGCCGGACGGCGTGGCGGCGATCGGCGCCGCGCTCGGGGGCTGACGGGAGGTCGTTGCGCGGCGATGCGGCGCGGGGATATAGTCACGAAGTTGGATCGATCCAAGAACGCGAGGAGCCCCTGGCCATGTTCCGGCTGACCGAGTACTTCGACCCCTGGTACAACCCCTACTGGACGATCCTGCAGCAGGTCGGCGTCGACGGCGCGATCTCCAAGCTCGACCGCCGCTTCGACGGCGAGTGGAACAACTCGGGCGACACGCCCTGGTCGTACCCGGTGCTCCACGACATGAAGCGCCGCTACGAGCGGCACGGCCTCGAGCTGCTCGGCATCGAGGACTACCCGCCGATGGACCACCTGCGGATGGGCCTCGACGGCCGCGAGCAGGAGCTCGAGTGGGTGCTCGAGCTGATCCGCAACATGGGGAAGCTCGAGATCCCGATGCTCTGTTACAACTGGATGGGCGCCATCAACTGGGTGCGCACCGAGATCGACCGGCCCAGCCGCGGCGGCGCCTGGGTGACGGCCTTCCGCCATGCCGACATGGCCGACGTGCCGACCTGGGCCGGCACCGTGCCCGCCGAGCAGATGTGGGCGGCCTGGGAGTGGTTCATGGACCGCGCCGTGCCCGTCGCGGAGCAGGCGGGCGTGCGCCTCGCGCTGCATCCCGACGACCCGCCGATCGGCGAGGTCCGCGGCGTCTCGCGCATCTTCAACAGCATCGCCAACTACGACCGCGCGATGGACTACATCGAGAGCGAGGCCAACGCGATCTGCCTCTGCCAGGGCAACTTCGCGCTCTTCCACGACGACATCGCCGGCGCGATCCGGCACTTCGGGTCGAAGGGACGCATCGCCTTCGCGCACTTCCGCGACGTCGACGGCACGGCGATGGACTTCGTCGAGACCTTCCACGACGAGGGCAAGACCGACAAGGTCGCGGCGATGCAGGCGTGGATCGACATCGGCTTCGACGGGCCGATCCGCCCCGACCACGTGCCGACGCTGCACGGCGAGTCGAACGACGACCCGGCCTACGCGTGGCTCGGACGGCTGCACGCCGCCGGCTACCTGCAGGGGCTGCGCGCCGCGGCCATGCACGGGCGCGGCTGAGCCGCCCCCGTCCCGCCGCCGGTAGGATCGTGCCGTGGCCGCCAACCGCCAGACGAGCCGCCCGACCCTCCGCGACGTCGCCGACCGCGCCGACGTCTCCCCGCAGACCGTCTCCAACTACCTGAGCGGGCGGCACGCGACGCGCTCCGGCCCGCGCGAGCGGATCGAGATCGCGATCCGCGAGCTCGACTACCGGCCCAACGCCGCCGCGCGCGCCCTGCGCTCGCGCAAGGCCGACACGGTCGCGCTCGTGCTCGAGGACCCGAACGCCCTCGGCCTGCACGAGTACTTCCACATGGAGTTCCTGAACGGGGCGACCGCGGCCGCCCACGAGGCGGGCAACAACCTGATGGTCACGCTGACCCGACCCGACGAGACCCTCGCCCGGGCGATCGAGATCGCCCGCGAGGGGCGCGCCGACGGCCTCGCCCTCAGCCTCGGCGACGCGAGCGCGTCCGCCGCGGAGATGCGCGAGCTGGCGGCGATCGGCCTCCCCGTCGTGCTGCTGCAGCAGGCGGCGAGCGTGCCGGGCGTCTCGTCGATCACGGCGCAGGACGAGGTCGGGGCGGCGGCCGCCGTCGCGCACCTGGTCGGGCACGGCCACCGCCGGATCGCGTGGCTGTGCGGACGCGAGCTCTGGCCCGGACCGGAGCGCCGCTTCGCCGGGATCCGCGAGGCCGCGCAGGCCGCCGGCGTCGAGCTGGTCGAGTGGGCCTGCGAGGACTACACGGTGCGCTCGGCCCGCGAGGCCGTGGCCGACGAGCTCGCGGCGGGGGCCCCCGCGCCCAGCGCGGTGATCGCCGCTAACGACATGATCGCCCTCGGCGTGGTGCAGCAGCTCCAGGAGCAGGGGCTCGCCGTGCCCGGGGACGTCTCCGTGGTCGGCTTCAACGACTTCGACTTCTCGTCGTGGGTGCGTCCGAGCCTGACCACCGTCCGCATCCCGGCCGCCGCGATGGGCCGGCGCGCCGTCGAGGTGCTGCTGGCCGCCGAGGGCGGCGCGGTGCCCGAGGCGCCGGTCTTCCCCGCGGAGCTCGTGGTGCGCGAGAGCAGCGGGCCCGCGCCCGCGGCCTAGAGGTCGATCTCGCCGTACGGGTAGCAGCGCGCGGTGGTCGCGCCGTCGACCGCGATGGCGGCGCCGCTGACGTAGGACGCCTCCGCCGACAGCAGGAAGGCGATCACCGCGGCCACCTCGCCGGCCTCGGCGACGCGGCCCATCGGTGAGATCTCGCCCTCCCGGGCGACGGCCTCGGCCCGCGTCAGGCCCGCGGGCAGGACCGCATCGAGCATCGGGGTGTCGATCGTGCCCGGCAGGACCGCGTTGCAGCGGATCCCGTGGGGCCCGTAGTCGACGGCCACGCTGCGCGTCGCCTGCAGGAGCGCGGCCTTGGCCGCGCCGTACACGTAGTAGCCGGGGAAGGTGGCGACCGCCTGGATCGACGAGACGGTGACGATGCTGCCCCCGCCACCCGCCGCCATCCGGCGCGTGGCGACGGCGATGCCCGCCATCGGCCCGCGCAGGAGGACGGCGAGGCCGTCCTCGAGGTGGCGCTCGTCGACCTGGTGCGCGGCCCCCTGCAGATCGATCGCGGCGTTGTTGACCCAGCCGGCGAGCGGCGCGATCGCCTCGGCGGCATCGGCTGCGCGCTCGTGGGTCGACCAGTCGGCGATCGAGCCGGCGACGGCGGCGAAGCCGATCGCCTCCGCCGCCTCGGCGAGGGCCGCCTCGTCGATGTCGACGCCGACGACGGACCACCCGCGGTCGACCAGCAGCTCGGCGGTCGCGCGCCCGAGCCCCCGGGCCGCGCCCGTCACCACGCAGGATCCGGTCATGTTCCCTCCTCCGCCCCGGCGAGCCGCTCCGGCAGGCGGCCGGCCACGGGGCTGTCGATGGCGGCCAGGGACCAGCCGCCGAGGCAGGCCACCAGCACGGTGCGCAGGCCGGGCCCGCCGAAGCAGAGGCCGGTCGGCATCGGCAGGTGCCAGCCGAGCACGTCGTCGGCGATCGTCTCGAGCGCGCCGCCGGGGGCCAGCCGCACGATGCGGTTCGGCTGGTAGCAGCTGATCCAGAGCCCGCCCTCGGCGTCGCGGGCGAGCCCGTCCGGCACGGTGCCGGGCAGCTCGACCAGCGTCTCGCGCTCGCCGCCGTCGCGGGGCACGCGGCTGACGCGCGGCCCGTCGGACTCCACGACGATCAGGTGGTCACCCTCGACCAGCAGCGCGTTGCCGAAGTCGAGCGGGCGGGCCAGCGGCACCGGCGTCGCCGCGCCGGACGCATCGAGGGCGACGATGCCGCCATCGCCTCCGCGGTGCCGGCCCTCGAGGCTCACGTAGAGCGTGCCGTCGGCCGCCAGCGCCGGGTAGTTGGGAGCCGGCAGCTCCGGGCCGAGGACCTCGCTCGAGCCGGACGGGTCGATGCGGTGGATGCGGCCCTGGCGGACATCGCAGGCGATCACCGCGCCGTCCGCGTCGACGGCGACGCCGAGCAGGAACGCCCCCGGCACGCGGCAGGCCTCCTCGACCGATCCGTCGAGCCCGATCCGGTACAGCTGGCCATCCTCGCCGCCGGCGACGGCGCACCCCGCGAACGGGTCCCAGGCGACGTTCTCGCAGTGGTCGAGGCGCCCCTCCGCGAGCAGCCGCAGGCCGGTCGGGACGCCCGGGTCGGTCACCGCTCGGCCACCGGCAGGGATGCGGACGCCGCGAGCAGCTGCTCGGTGTACGGCTCGCGCGGTCGGCCGAGGACGTCGTCGGTCGGACCGGCCTCGATGATCCGTCCACCGGCCAGCACGACGGTGCGGTCGGCGAGCGCGTTCACGACGCCCAGGTCGTGCGTGATGAACAGCATCGACAGGCCGAGCTCGAGGCGCAGGTCCGCGAGCAGGTCGAGGATCGAGGCCTGGACGGACACGTCGAGCGCCGAGGTGACCTCATCGCAGACGAGCACGCTCGGGCGGGCGGCGAGGGCGCACGCGATCGCGACGCGCTGGCGCTCCCCGCCCGACAGCTCGTGCGGCAGCCGCTCGGCCGTCGCGGCGGGCAGCCGCACCTGGGCGAGGCGCTCGTCGACCTCGCGACGCGCCGCGTCGGCCGAGGCGCCGTGGAGGAGCGCGGGCGGGCGGGCGATCGCCTCGGCCACGGTCAGGCGCGGGTTGAGCGCGCTGCTCGGGTTCTGGAACACGATCTGGATGGCCGCGCGCTCGTCGCGGCTGCGGGCGCGCGCCCCGGCCGCGAGCGGTCGACCGGCGAGCTCGACCGTGCCGGCGGCGGGACGGTGCAGGCCGACCACGCAGCGCGCGATGGTCGTCTTGCCGCTGCCCGACTCGCCGACGAGCGCGACGCACTCGCCGGCGTGGACCTCGAAGCCGACGCCGTCGACGACGGCGCGGCCGCCGTGCTCGGCGCGCAGGTCGGCGACCCGCAGCACCGGCGCCGCATCCGCGTCTGCGCGCCGGGCCACCGGCGCGCCGTGGACGAGGCCGGCTCCGTCGAGCGGGTGCAGGCAGCGCACGGCGCGCGGCCCGGTGGCGGTGAGGGCGGGGAGCGCGCTCCGGCAGGCGTCGTCGGCGCGCGCGCAGCGCGTCGCGTAGGGGCAG
>CAIQOY010000288.1 GCA_903873565.1 uncultured Actinomycetes bacterium | reverse complement strand
CGTTCGTGCGCCGGCGCCAGTCCGAGAGCGCGGCGGTGATCGTCGGCCCGGGGGTGTCGCCCGGGTTGTCGATGTTGAACTGCCCGCCGCCGAAGTGGGACGGGTAGATCATCGGGTAGACGGCGTCGAGGGTGTTGCGCAGCTTGCCGGGCTTCTGGCCGATCCCGAGGTCCTCCGTGGCGGCCAGCCCGAAGAAGGCCGCCGAGACGCGCACGCCGCGCGGCTTGAGCTCGCGGCTCGCCCGCTTCAGGAAGGCGGTGATCGCCTCGTCCTTGTTGCGGCCGGGGTCCTGGAAGCGGATCGCGTCGAGGTCGCCGTCCGTCGGGTAGCGGACGTAGTCGAACATGATCTCGTCGAAGCCGAGCTCCGCGGCGTAGGCGGCGAGCTGCAGCGGGTACTCCCACGACTCCTCGTTGGAGGGGTCGAGCCAGGTGATCCCGAGGTCGTTCTCCCAGAGCTGGCCGTTCCGGCGCTTGACGGCCAGCTTCGGGTAGGCGCGCGGCGCGTAGCCGTCCTGGAAGGTGACGATCCGCCCGATCACGTAGAGCCCCCGGGAGTGGGCCTCGCGCAGCGTCTTGACGGGGTCGTAGACGTTCATGTGGGCGCCCGAGTCCCGGGCCGTGGGGATCGGCGTGGTGAAGGCGACCTCGCCGCGCTCGTCCTTGATGTCGATCTGGATCGCGTTCATCCCGACCTTCGGGTCGGCGAGGTTGATGATCGGCTCCCACAGGCTCGGCGTGGCGACGGCGTAGCTGGTGACGTGCACGCCGCGGATGTGGTCCGGCATCGCGACCCGCCCGCCGGTGGCGGCGAGGGCCTGCGAGGTCAGCGGCGCCGCGGGCTCGTCCGCGACGGGCTGCGGCGCGGGCTGCGAGCGGCTCCAGGTGAACGCGAAGGCCGCCACGGCCACGGGCAGGAGCAGGAGCGCCACGAGGATCATGCGCCGCCGCCGCTGCGTCGCGCGGGCCGCGGCGCGCTGCTTGGCGCGGCGGGAGTTGCGCAGCGCCTCCTGGTGCGCGTCGTACCGCTGCTGGTCCCGGAAATCGCTCATACCTGAACCGGCCAGTCTAGACGAAGGGCGGAGAACCGGCAGCGAGCCGGGACACGCTGCCGATACGCTGCGGCGCATGGCCCCGCGTCCCGCCGACATCGCCAAGAGCGTCGAGCTGATGCTGCTGCGCCCGCGCGCCACCGACGCCGACTGCGCCGCGCTGTGTGCGCAGGCCCGCGCGCTGCACGTGGCCGCCGTCTGCGTGCCGCCGACCCACGTCCCGGGGGCCGCCGAGGCCCTGCGCGGGTCCGACGTGAAGCTGGTCGCGCTGATCTCGCACCCGCTCGGCGCCGACCGGCCGCCGGTCAAGGCCCGGGCCTGCCGGCAGGCCCTCGAGGACGGCGCGCAGGAGGTCGAGGTGGTCGTCGACCTCGCCCGCTTCGCCTCCGGCGACCCCAATCACGTCCGCGACGAGCTGCGCCTGTGCGGCCGCACGGCCCGGGAGGCCCGGCCCGAGGCGATCGTGCGCGCGGTGATCGACACCGCCGCGTTCGACGACCGCACCCTGCGGCTCCTGGCCCGCGCCGTCGCGGCCGGCGGAGCCGACATGCTCGTCACCTCGACGGGGCTCGCGCCGGAGCCGCCCGACGCCCTCGACGTCGAGCTGATGCGCGAGGAGCTCGGGGCGGGCATCGCCCTCAAGGCCGTGCGGGCCGTGCGCGCCCCCGAGGAGGCGATCGCGCTGCTCGCGGCCGGCGCCAACCGGATCGGGGCGCCGACGGCCGATCTGCTCGGCGCCGCGCGGGGCTGATCAGCCGCCGAGCAGGCCCGTCAGGTCGCGCACGCCGGTCCGGTTGTCGACCGGGATCGCGTTCAGCTGCAGCGGGGCGGCGGCGCTCTGCGTCGTGCCGGCACCCGCCGCGATGCCGAGCACGTAGCCCGCGTCGCGGGCGGCCCCGGCGGCGGCGGCGTCGGCCTCGCCGCGGGGGTAGCAGAGCCACTGCACCGGGTGGCCGAGGATCTGCTCCAGCTTGCCCTGCGACGCGCGCAGCCGCTCGGGGGCCTCGGCGGCGCCCTTGCCGGTGATCGGCTCCTCGGCCGTCGTCTCGGAGGCGATGTCCCAGCCGCGCGCCTCGAGCTCGCGCAGCATGCCCCAGGTCAGCCGGTCGGGGGACGCGGCGCGCCGGCGGGGGAGCTTGCCGGTCACGGCGCAGACCACGCCGATCATCTCGGCGTCCGCCATCCGCGGCGCCGCCACCGAGGCGGTGCCCCGGTAGCCGCCCATGAAGGCCATGACCACGGGCTTGTCGGGCAGCGTGCCGCCCTCCATCAGGGCCTTGTAGAGCTCGAGCAGCGAGATCGCCTCGTAGCCCTCGTCCCGCAGCCACTCGAGCTGCAGCTGGAACTCCTGCGCCTCGACCGTCCGCGCGATCAGCGCGGGATCCTCCTCGCCCGTCACGACGGCGACGCGCTGGTAGAGCAGGATCGGCACGTCGACCGTGGTCTGCGGGAGGGGATCGGGCAGGGCGAGCTCGGCGACCTCGCGGGTCGGGGCGAGGGCCTGCGCGGGCTGGTCCGGCTCGGCCCCGGCGCGGGCCGCGTCCACGCGGTCGCGGCCCAGCCACCAGGAGCCGCCGATCACCACCGCGGTCAGGAGCGTGAGCACCAGCATGGCGGGCGTCGCGCGCATGGCCGGAGCCTAGCCGCTCGCCGGCGCGGGTAGAGTGGGCGGGTGGCGCCCGCGCACGACGACCCGGTCTGGACGACGCACGCGGTGCGCATCCTCCACGACGACGTCGTGCGGATCGAGGAGCACGACGTCGAGACGCCGGAGGGGCGCCGCTACCGCTTCCCCCTGGTGCGCTCCCCGGGCTTCGCGAAGGTGGTGCCGCTCCTGCCGAACGGCGACGTCGTGCTGGTGCGCCAGTACCGCTACGCGGTCGGCGACACGACGCTCGAGCTGCCGGCCGGCGCGATCGACGACGGCGAGGACCCCGAGGAGTCGGCGCGCCGCGAGCTGAGCGAGGAGGCGCTGCTCGCCTCCGACCGGCTGGAGCCACTGGGGG
>CAIQOY010000287.1 GCA_903873565.1 uncultured Actinomycetes bacterium | reverse complement strand
GGCTACGGACGCGCTGCGCGAGTCCTCGAACATCGGCATCGCCAAGCTCGCCTACGAGCACCTCTCGGGCCCCGGCGGCAAGGACGTGGTCCTGGCGCGCTGGATCGACCGCTTCGGCTTCGGCCAGCCGACCGGCATCGACCTGCCGGGCGAGGTCGGCGGCATCGTCACCCCCTACCGGGAGTGGTCGGGCACGACCCCGCTCAACATCCCGATCGGCCACGGCATCGCCACGACGCCGCTGCAGATCGCGCAGCTCTACGCCACGATCGCCAACGGCGGCGTGGCGATCCGCCCGCACGTCGTGACCCGCATCGAGGGCCAGGGGCCGGTCGAGGCCGAGCGCGAGCGGATCATGCCCGCCCGCGCCGCCCGCCAGCTGGCGCGGATGCTCGAGGGCGTGGTCTCGGACAACGGCACGGGCGCCGCGGCCGAGATCCCCGGCTACTCGGTGGCCGGCAAGACGGGCACCACCAAGAAGCTGGACGAGGACGGCACCTACTCGAAGCGGCGCTACCTGTCGTGGTTCGTCGGCTTCGCGCCGGTCGAGGACCCCCGCGTCGTGACGCTGGTGATGGTCGACGAGCCCGAGGGCGACCTCTTCTACGGCGGCGACGTCGCCGGCCCGGCCTTCTCGAAGCTGACCGAGCGCGCCCTGATCGCGATGGGCGCGCAGCAGGACCGGCCCGGCTACTGACCGGGCCGCCGCGCCCGCGACTAGACTGGGCAACCGTGCTCCTGACGGACCTCCTCGGTCCCGTGCGCACCCCGGGAAACGCGCTCCCGCTCGAGGGGGTCGACGTCGCGGACCTCGCGTACGACTCGCGCCGGGTCGAGCCCGGCACGCTGTTCTTCTGCGTGCCCGGCCTCGTCACGGACGGCCACGACCACGCGCCGCAGGCCGCCGAGCGCGGGGCCTGCGCGCTGGTGGTCGAGCGCCCGCTCGACGTGGCGCTGCCGCAGGCCGTGGTGCCGAGCGTGCGGGCGGCGATGGGCCCCGCGGCCGACCGGCTGTTCGGGGAGCCCTCGCGGGCGCTGACGGTGCTGGCCGTGACGGGCACCAACGGCAAGACGACGACCGCCTTCCTGCAGGCGGCGATCCTCGCGGCGGCCGGGCACCCGACCGGCCTGCTGGGCACCGTCGAGCGCAGGGTCGGCGGCGTCGCGGAGACCGCGGCGCGCACGACGCCGGAGGCGATCGACCTGCACCGCGACCTCGCGCGGATGGTCGCGGCGGGCGACACCGCCTGCGCGATGGAGGTCTCGTCGCACGCGCTCGACCAGCACCGCGAGGGCGGCGTCCGCTTCGCGGCCGTGGCCTTCACGAACCTGACGCGCGACCACCTCGACTACCACCCCGACATGGAGGCGTACTTCCAGGCGAAGGCGCGGCTGTTCGACGGCCGCTGCCCGCGTGCCGTGAACGCCGACGACCCGTACGGGCGCCGGCTCGAGGCCGAGGCGCGCTTCGCCGTCGACGACGCCGGCGCGGACGTGCGGGCCGAGGACGTGCGCCTGGCCGCCGACGGCACCACGTTCCGGCTGCGCAGCCCGTGGGGCGACGCCGACGTCGCGCTCGGCCTGGTCGGCCGCTTCAACGTCGAGAACGCGCTCGCCGCCGCGGCCAGCGCGGGCCTCGCCGGCGTCGGTCTCGACGCGATCGTCCGCGGCCTCGGCGACCTGCCCGGCGTGCCCGGGCGGATGCAGGTGGTCGGGCGCGAGCCGACCGTGGTCGTGGACTACGCCCACACCCCCGACGCCCTCGAGCACGTGCTGGCCGCGCTGCGCCCGCTGACGCGCGGGCGGCTGGTGGTCGTGTTCGGCTGCGGCGGCGACCGCGACCGCGGCAAGCGCCCCGAGATGGCCCGCGTCGCCTGCGCGCTCGCCGACCGCGTGCTGGTCACGAGCGACAACCCGCGCACGGAGGACCCGCTGGCGATCATCGCCGACGTGCTGGCCGGCGCGGGCCCCGACGCCGAGGTCGAGCCCGACCGCGCCGCCGCGATCCGCCGCGCGGTGGAAGGGGCCGCGGCCGACGACGTCGTGCTGGTGGCGGGCAAGGGCCACGAGCAGGGGCAGGAGGTCGCCGGCGTGGTCACGCCCTTCGACGACGCGGCGGTGGTGCGGGAGGCGCTGGCGTGAGGCCGATCGCCCTCGGCGCCGTGCCCGCCTCGGCCTTCGTGCGCGGCGACCCCGACCGGCTCGTGCGCGGCGTGCAGATCGACTCGCGGCTGGTCCGGCCGGGGGACCTGTTCGTGGCGATCCGCGGCGGCGCCGCGTTCGCGGCGGACGCGGTCGAGCGCGGCGCGGTCGGGATCGTGCTGGAGGAGGACGCCCTCAACCACGCCGGCGACGCGCCCGATCTCCTGATGACGTTCTCGAGCGTGCGCTGCCTGCAGTGCCTCGGCGACGTCAACGCCCAGGCCACGAGCGCGATCCGGGTGGGCATCACCGGCAGCGCGGGCAAGACCTCCACGAAGGACGCGATCGCGCATCTGGTCTCCGGGCAGCGGCGCACGGTCGCGGCCGCCGAGGGCCACAACAACGAGATCGGCTACCCGCTGACCCTGACCCGGATCGAGGAGGACACGGAGGTCGCCGTCCTCGAGCTGGCGATGCGCGGGCCCGGCCAGATCGCCGAGCTGTGCGCGCTGGCCGCCCCCGACATCGCCGTGATCACCAACGTCGGCGAGGCGCACATCGAGCTGCTCGGCTCGCGCGAGGCGATCGCCGGGGCCAAGGCGGAGATCCTGCACGGCGTGCGCGGCGAGGGCCCCTGCGTGATCCCGTTCGCGGAGCCCCTGCTCGACCCGCACATCCCGCCCGGGGCGCGCATCGTCACCTTCGGCGAGGAGGCGGGCGCCGACGTGCAGCTCGTCGACCGCCGCCCGACGCCGTCGGGGCAGGAGCTCAGCTACCTCGTCGACGGCGCGCTCCTCGCCGTGGCCACGAACCTGCCGGGCCGCCACCACGCGCGCAACCTCGCCGCCGCGATCGCCGTCGCCCGGGCGCTCGACCTCGACCTCGGCGCGGTCGCCGAGCGGGCCGGCGACGTGCCGATCCCGAGCGGCCGCGGCGAGGTCCTCGACGTCGACGGCATCCGCGTCGTCAACGACGCCTACAACGCCAACCCGTCCTCGACGGAGGCCGCGCTGCGGCTGCTCGCGGAGACGCCGGTCGAGGGTCGGCGGATCGCGGTGCTGGGCCTGATGGCGGAGCTCGGCGAGGGCACGGAGGGCTACCACCGCGAGATCGGCGCCCTCGCGGCCCGGGTCGGGGTCGATATCGTGATCGCCGTGGGGGACCAGGCGCGCGCCTATCTGGAGGGGACGGGCAGCGGCGTGGACGGCCACTGGGTGCCCGACCCCGAGGCGGCCGTCGAGCGGCTGCTCGAGATCAGCCGGCCCGGGGACCGCGTGCTCGTGAAGGGCTCGAAGGTCGCCGGCCTGCAGTCGCTGCCCGAGCTCTTCCGCGAGCGCCGCGGGGAGGCGGTCGCGTGACCAACGTCCTCGCCTCCGGCGTCCTCGCGATCCTGATCTCCGTGATCGCCGGGCCCCGTGCGGTCCGGCTCCTGCGGCGCCTCAAGGTCGGCCAGCGGATCCGCGAGGAGGGCCCCGAGGGGCACCAGGTCAAGTCGGGCACGCCGACCATGGGCGGCCTCCTGATCATCGTGGCCACCGTGGTGCCGTACGCGCTGTTCTCCTCGTTCGGGGCCCGCAGCCTCGCGGTCCTGTTCGCGATGCTCGGCTGCGGGCTGATCGGGTTCATCGACGACTACCTGAGCGTGGTGCGCAAGCGCTCGCTCGGGCTGCGCGGGCGCTACAAGCTGGTCGGGCAGGTCCTGATCTCCGTCGTGCTCTGCCTCGTCGCCGCGCAGCAGGGCATCTCGACGCGGCTGTTCGTGCCGCTCGTGGACGTCCACATCGAGCTCGGGCCGGCCTGGTACGTGCTCGTCTTCCTGATCGTGCTCGGCGCCTCCAACGCGGTCAACCTGACCGACGGCCTGGACGGCCTCGCCGCCGGCACGACCACCATCGCGATGCTCGCCTTCACGGCGATGTGCGTGATCGGCTTCCAGGTCGGCCAGCGCGCGCTGCGCTTCCCCACGGGTCAGGAGCCGGTCTCGGGGCCGGGCCTCTTCGAGATCCAGCAGCAGACCTCCCAGACCCTCGACATGGCGATCCTCGCGGCGGCGCTGCTCGGCGCCTGCGTGGGCTTCCTGTGGTTCAACTCGTACCCGGCCGAGGTGTTCATGGGCGACACGGGGTCGCTGGCCCTCGGCGGCGCGCTGGCCGGGTTCGCGATCTTCACGAAGACGGAGCTCCTGCTCCTCTTCATCGGCGGCATCTTCGTCGCCGAGGCGGCCAGCGTGATCATCCAGGTGATCAGCTTCCGCCGCTTCGGCCGCCGCGTCTTCCTGATGGCGCCGATCCACCACCACTTCGAGATGAAGGCCTGGAGCGAGACGAAGATCATGTTCCGCTTCCTGATCGTGGCCTCGATCTTCGCGTCGATCGCGTTCGTCCTCTACTACGTGCGCTTCGACCAGTACGTATGACGGGCGACCTCGACCTGCCGCGCAGCCCGCTGGTGCTCGGGGCGGCCCGCTCGGGGCGCGCCGCCGCGCAGGCCCTGCTCGACGCGGGCCTCGAGCCCGTCCTCGTCGACGACGACCCGGCCGGCGCCCTCGACCCGCCCTGCCCGGTGGTCGGGCCCGACGCGGCATTGCTCACGGGCTGCGACGTCCTGGTCAAGAGCCCCGGGGTGCCCGGCGAGCACCCGCTCGCGGCCGCGGCGCGCGAGCGGGGGATCCCCGTGTGGAGCGAGGTCGAGCTCGGCTACCGCCTCTTGCCGCCCGGGGCCCGCGTGATCGGCGTGACCGGCACCAACGGCAAGACCACCACCACCGAGCTGGTCGGGGCGATGCTGCGCGAGGCGGCCCTGCCGCACGTCGTCTGCGGCAACGTCGGCGTCGCGCTCTGCGACGTGGCGGGCGACCTGCCCGAGGGCGGGATCGTGGTCGCCGAGCTGTCGAGCTTCCAGCTCGAGGACGTGCACAGCCTGCGCTGCGACGCCGCCGCGATCACCAACCTGACTCCCGACCACCTCGACCGCCACGGCACGCTGGAGGCCTACGGGGCGGCGAAGCTGCGCATCTTCGAGCGCCAGGACGCGGGCGACCTCGCCGTGCTCAACGACGACGACCCGTGGTGCGCCGACCTCGGCCGCCTGCCCGGCGACGGCCGGGTCGAGCGCGTGCGCGCGGCCGACGCGGACGCGCTCGGCTTCGCGGAGGGGCGCCTGCGCGGCGACCACAACCGCGAGAACGTGGCGGTGGCGGCGGCGCTCGCGCGGGCGGTGGGCGTGGGGGACGACGTGCTGCGCGCCGCGGTGCGCGGCTTCGCGCCGGTGCCGCACCGGCTCGAGGACTGCGGGGCCGCGGCTGGCGTGCGGCTCTGGAACGACTCGAAGGCCACCAACGTCGACGCGGCGCTGAAGGCGCTGACCGCGTTCCCCGAGGGCGGGGTGCGGATCGTGCTCGGCGGCTCCGACAAGGGCGCCGACTTCGCGCCGCTCGCCGCCGCGCTCGCGGGGCGGGTGGAGCGGGCCTACCTGACGGGCCCGGCGGGGGCGCGGATGGCCGAGCCGCTGGCCGCGGCCGGCGTCGACCACGTCGTCTGCGCGGGCTTCGACGACGCCGTCCGCCGGGCCGTCCGGGACGCCGCCCCGGGCGAGCACGTGCTGCTCGCGCCGGCCTGCGCGAGCTTCGACGAGTTCGCCGACTACACGGCCCGCGGCGACCGCTTCCGGGTTCTCGCCGCCGAGCTCGGCGCGGCCTGATCCCCGCAGGGGAAGCGGCCCGGGCGGCGAAGTCCGCCCCGTGCGGCCCACGAACCCCCTGCGCCTGATCCGCCCCGGCGAGCGCGCGTCCGCGCCGCCGGGCCGCGAGCTCCCGATCGAGGGCCAGGTGCTCCTGATCGCGACGTTCTTCCTGACGGTGTTCGGGCTGATCATGGTCTACTCGGCGTCCAGCGCGCACGCCATGACCAACCCCGACTTCAACCACGACTCGCTCTACTTCATCAAGAACGGCCTGCTCTTCACGGCCGCCGGCGTCGTGCTCCTCGGCGGGCTGATCTTCATGCCCGCGGCCTGGATCCGGAAGCTGGCGCTGCCGGTCTTCGGGCTGTCCCTGCTCGCGCTGATCGCGCTCGCCATCCCCGGCGTCGGCCTGACGATCAACGGCGCCACGCGCTGGCTGCCGCTCGGCCCCGTCTCGATCCAGCCGTCCGAGTTCGCGAAGCTGGGCGTGCTGCTCGTGGTCGCCGTCATCATCGCCACGCGCGGCCGCGCGCCGGACACCGTGCGCGAGCTCCTGTTCCCGATCGGGGCGCTGGTGGCCGTGGTCTGCGTGCTGGTGATGCTGCAGCCCGACCTCGGCACGACGCTCGCCATCTGCGTGATGACCTTCGCCGTCCTGATCGCCGCCGGCGCCCGCAAGGCGCTGCTGGCGAAGGTCGTCGCCGCGGGGCTCGCGGCCGGCGCGATCGCGATCTGGGCCGCGCCCTACCGCCGCGACCGCATCTTCGCGTTCCTCGATCCGTGGGGGCAGAGCCAGGACGGCGCCTACCAGGTCGTCCAGGCGATGATCGCGATCGGGTCGGGCGGGATCTTCGGCCAGGGCCTCGGCTCGAGCGTCCAGAAGGTCAACTTCCTCCCCGAGGCCCACACGGACATGATCTTCGCGGTGATCGGCGAGGAGCTCGGGCTGGTCGGCGCGATCATCACGATCGGGCTGTTCGGGGCCTTCACCTGGGCGGGCTTCACGATCGCGGCGCGCGCGGCCGACCCGTTCCAGCGGCTGGTGGCGGCCGGCGCCACCGCGCTGGTGGCGGGTCAGGCGATCATCAACCTCGGCGCGGTCATGGGCATCCTGCCCCTGACCGGCATCCCGCTGCCGTTGATCTCGCACGGCTCGTCGTCGCGCGTCGTCGTCCTGATCCTCGTCGGCCTCCTGGTGGCGATCAGCCGCGAGCCGCAGGTCGCGGCCGCCCGTCCCCGCCGCGCCAAGCCCACGGACGACGAGGCGCCCGAGCCGTCCCCGCGCCGCCGCCGCCGGTCCCCGGTCGAGGCCTAGCCGTCCTCTAGCCTTGGGGCGATGCCCGAGCGGATCCTGATCAGCGCCGGCGGCACCGTCGGGCACGTCGCGCCCGCGCTCGCCGTGGCCGACGAGCTCGTGCGCCGGGGCGCGCACGTCGAGTTCGCCGGCACGCCGGACCGGATCGAGGCGGAGCTCGTGCCCGCGCGCGGCTACGCCTTCCACCCGTTCCGGGTGTCGGGCCTGCCGCGCCGCCCGGGACCGGCGCTGGTGCGGGCGCTGGGGCGCGCCGTGCGCGCGCCCTCGGCCTGCCTCGGGATCATCGACCGGGTGCGCCCGGACGCCGTCTTCGGGGGTGGGGGCTACGTGGCCGGCCCGATGGTCGCGGCGGCGCGCCGCCGGCGCATCCCCTGCGCGCTGTCCGAGGCCGACGCGCGCCTCGGCCTCGCCAACCGCCTGGCCGCGCCCCTCGCCGACCGCGTGATGCTCGCCTTCCCCGTCGCCGGGCTCGAGCCGCCCAAGTACGTCGTCACCGGCCGCCCCGTCGACGCGGCGTTCGGCACGGCCGACCGCGCCGCGGCCCGCGCCGGGCTCGGCGTGGCCGACGGCGAGCGGCTCGTCGTCTGCTTCGGGGGCTCCCTGGGCGCTGGCCCCCTCAACGACGCCCTCCGCGGTGCGTACCCCGACGGCCCGCCCGCGGGCACCCGCGTCCTGCTCGTGACCGGCCGCGGCAAGGGCCGCGTCGGCGCGTGCCCCGAGCGCTTCGCCGAGATCGAGTTCTCCGACCGCATGCCCGAGCTCCTGGCCGCCGCCGACCTCGTGGTCGCGCGGGCCGGCGGCTCCGTGGCCGAGGTCGCGGCCGCGGGCCGCGCGGCGATCCTCGTGCCCTGGGCGGGCGCCGCCGACGACCACCAGTCGCTCAACGCCGCGCCCTTCCGGGCGCTGGGGGCCGCCGTGGTGATCGGCGACGCTGAGCTCACGGCGGCCGGGCTGCGCGCGGAGATCGACGGGATCCTCGCCGACGACGCCCGCCGCCGCGGCATGGAGCAGGCGATGCGGGGCCTCGCGCGCCCCGACGCCGCCCGCGCGATGGCGGACATCCTGCTCGCCCTGGCCCGCCGGGAGGCGGCGTGACCACGCACCTGGTCGGGGTCGGCGGGGCCGGGATGAGCGCGATCGCGCGCGTCCTCGCCCAGCGCGGGGAGGCCGTCACGGGCTGCGACCGGGAGGGCGGGCCGCTGGTGCGGCGGCTCGGCGGGGAGGGCATCGCCTGCGCGATCGGCCACGACGCGGCCCACGTGGAGGGCTGCGACCGCGTGATCGCCTCCGGGGCGATCCCCGCGGACGCGCCGGAGCTCGTGCGCGCCCGCGAGCTCGGGATCCCCGTCCAGCACCGCGCGGAGGCGCTCGCGGCGATCCTCGCCGAGCACGACCGCCGCGTCGTCGTGACGGGCGCGCACGGCAAGACCACGACCACCTCGATGCTGGCCTACGCGGCCGAGCGGCTCGGCCTCGACCCGACCTTCCTGGTCGGGGGCGAGGTGCGCGACCTCGGCACGAACGCGCGCGGCGGGGCGAGCGGCCTCGCGATCGCCGAGGGCGACGAGTCGGACCGCTCAGTGCGCCTCCTGCCCGCCGACGTCGCCGTCGTCCTCAACGTCGACCTCGACCACCTCGACCACTACGACTCGGTGGCGGACGTGACCGCGCTCCTCGCCGAGTGGGTCGCCGACCTGCCCGCGGACGGGCTGCTCCTGCTCGGCGACGGGGTCGAGCTGGACGCGCCCTGTCCGGTCGCGCGCTTCGGCGTCGGGCCGGGGGAGGGGCTGCGCGCGCTCGACCCCGTCCCGGACGGGACGGGTCTCGCCTTCGCGCCGTCGCGCGGCCCCGCGCGCGTGCGGCTCGCCGTCCCCGGGGCGCACAACGCGGGCAACGCCTGCGCGGCCGCCCTCGTCCTCGAGCGGCTCGGGGTCGGCCTCGACGAGGCCTTCGCCGTGCTCGAGGGGTTCTCGGGTGCGGGCCGGCGCTTCGAGGTGCTCGGGACGGCCTACGGCTACACGGTGGTCGACGACTACGCCCACCACCCGGCCGAGCTGCGGGCCGCGATCGGCGCCGCCCGCGGCCGCGAGCCCAAGCGGCTGGTGGTGCTGTTCCAGCCGCACATGCCGTGGCGCACCGTCGCCTTCGCCGAGGAGTTCGCCGACGCCCTGCGCGCCGCCGACCGCGTCGTCGTGCTCGAGACCTACGTCGCGCGCGGCCGCCCCGACCCCGAGGCCAGCGCGCGGCGGATCGTCGAGCTGCTCGGCGGCGACGCGCGCTTCGTCGGCGACGACCGCTCCGCGGTCGACGTCCTGCGCGGCATGGCCCGCAGCGGCGACCTCGTGCTCTGCTGCGGCGCGGGCCCCGTCGACCGGATCGCGCGGGAGGTGCTCGAGTGAGCGCGCTCCCCGCGGGCGTCACGGCGGACGTGCCGCTCAGCCGCCACACCACGATCGGCACGGGCGGTCCGGCTCGCTACCTCGGCCTGCCCGGCGACGAGGCGGCGCTGGCGGCGATGCTCGCCTGGTCCCGCGACGAGGGGCTCGCGCTCGCCGTGATCGGCCTCGGCTCGAACCTGCTGCCCGCGGACAGCGGCTTCGACGGCCTCGTGCTGCGCCTCGAGGGCGACCTGGCCCGGATCGACATCGCCGGCGAGGAGGCGCGCCTGGGCGGCGGGGCCGCGCTGGCGGCCGTCGTGCGCAGGGTCGGCGATGCGGGCCTCGCCGGGTTCGAGTTCGCCTGCGCCATCCCCGGCACGGTCGGGGGCGCCGTGCGCATGAACGCCGGCGCCTACGGCAGCGAGATCGCCGACGTCCTCGTCGCGGCGACCGTGGTCTCGGCCGACGGCGCCCGAACCTGCGACGCGGCCGCGCTCGGGCTCTCCTACCGCCACTCCGACGTCGCGCCCGGCGAGGTGGTCAGCGGCGCCGTGATCCGGCTCGGCCGCGACGACCGCAGCGCGATCCGCGAGCGCGTGCGGGCGATGCAGGACCGCCGCAGCGCCGCCCAGCCGCGCAAGGCCCGCACGTTCGGGAGCGTGTTCAAGAACCCCGGCGGCGACATGACCAGCGGGCAGATGCTCGAGGCCTGCGGCATGAAGGGCCACCAGGTGGGAGGGGCGCGGATCTCGCCCAAGCACGCCAACTTCATCGAGAACACCGGCAGCGCGACGTCGGCGGACGTCGTGGCGCTGATGGTCGAGGCGCGCCGGCGCGCCAAGCAGCAGTTCGGGGTCGTCCTGGAGCACGAGGTGCAGCTCCTCGGCGACATCGCGATCCCCGCTCCGTGAGCCGGCACACCGGCGCCGCCCCGGCCTGAGCGGGCGCGACTAGGTTCGGGCGTCGAGCAATGGCCACGATGCCCGTCTCCGCCCCGCCGCGACGGCCCTCCGCGGACGCGATCCGCGACGTCTGCGCGCGCCCCGGCGCGCTGCTCCTGCTCGACGCGGCGGTCCCGGGTGCGGCGGCCACGAGCACGGAGGCGCGCCGGCGCGCCATCGCCGACGGCGTCGCCCGGGCGCTGGAGCTGGCCTGCGCCCTCGAGCGCGGGGAGGAGGCCGATCCGCGCGACCGCATCCTGCTGGAGGAGGCCGAGCGCCGGCTCTGGGAGCCCGTCGACCGCGAGCTGGCCCGGGTCCTCGTGCGCACCGGCCCCGACGGGCTGCACGCCTACCTCCTGGTCGAGGGCGCGGTGCGCCGCGAGGCCTGGCGCGCCGACGCCGAGCGCCGCCGCGGGCCCCGCCATGAGCGGCTCGACGCCGACGTGGCGGCGCGGTCCGAGCGCGACCCGGTCGACCTCGTGCGCTTCCGTCGGGATGTCGAGCGCGCCGCGCACCTGACCGCCGAGCGCACCGGCCTGCCCGACGAGATCGCGGTCGGCCTCGTGGCGCGCGAGCTCAGCTACGCGGAGGCCGCGCGCCGCACCGGGCGCTCCCCGAACGCCCTCTGGATGGCGATCAGCCGCCTGCGGCCCGAGTGGCAGGGCGTCGCCGAGCGGGG
>CAIQOY010000286.1 GCA_903873565.1 uncultured Actinomycetes bacterium | reverse complement strand
CTCGCGCGCTTCATGATGGACGCCGCCAACCCGCTGGACCACTTCCTCCTGATCGCCGCCCTGCCGAAGCCGCCGTTTCTGCTCGGCGCCGCGCGCGTCGGCCGGAGGCGCCTCGCATCGTGACGGCGCGGCGCCGACGCTGGGCCGTGCCGACCTACGTCGGGCTGGTCGCGGTCGCCGCCCTGGCGCTCGCGGCCCCCGGCCTCGTCGAGCGCTACGCGTGGCTGCCGCTGCTCCTGTCCCTGCCGCTCCTCGGCATGGCGCACGGCGCGGTCGACCACCGCGTGCCGCAGCGGCTGCTCGGGCGCCCGCTCGGCCGTCGCCGGCTGGCGCTCCTGATCGGCGCCTACGCCATCGTCAGCGTCGTCCTGATGGGCCTCTGGTGGGTGGCCCCGGTGCTCGCCCTCGGACTCTTCCTCGCCGTCGCGGCCCTGCACTGGGGCGACGGCGACCTCTGGTTCTGCGAGGCCGTCAACGGGCGCGCCGCGCCGCGCTCCGCCGTGTCGTTGGCCGCGTTCGTCCTGGCCCGCGGGCTCCTGCCGATCGCCCTGCCCGTGCTGGCCGACCCCGGGTCGGCGCTGCCGGCGTTCGACGTCATCGTCGGGCTGTTCGGGCGCGACGAGCCGCTCGTGCTCGCGCCGGCGGTGCGGGTGGCGGGGCTCGCGGCCGTGGCCGTCGTCACCGCGGCGGCGGCGCTCCTGAGCCTGCGCGACAACGCGGGCCGGCCGCGGGCCGCCGCGCTGACCGACATCGGCGAGCTCGCGCTCCTGGCCGCGTTCTTCGCGCTGACGCCGGCGGTGTTCGCGGTCGGCGCCTACTTCCTGCTGTGGCACTCGCCGCGCCACATCCTGCGCCTGATCGACGCCGAGCCGACGCAGCGCGCGCTGCTCGACGCGGGGCGCGACGGCGCCGCCCTCGTCGCCTTCCACCGCGAGGCGCTCCTGTTCACGGTGGTGCCCCTGATCGGCATCGCGCTGATCGCGGTCGCGCTGGCGGCGACCGGGGCCTCCGAGATCGCCGCCGTCAGCCTCGCCGCGATCGCGGCGCTGACCTACCCGCACGCCGCGGTGGTCGCGTGGATGGACCACCGGCAGGGCGTGTGGGGCGCCGCCCTGCGCTCCCGCGCCTGAGTCCGGTCCCCGCGCGCGGGCTCGGCGCCCGACGGGCGTGCCATCCTCCGGACATGGACGCCGCCCCGCCCGCGAGGACCATGCGCCGGCTGCGGACGGCGAACGTGGCGGCCGGGGTCGCGCACCTCGCGCAGATGGTCCTGATCCTCGTGCTCGCCACGGACTTCACGCTGCCCGTCACCGCGAGCTACCTGCAGGGCCCGCCCGGCTCCGCGATGAGCGATCCCGTCGTCCTCTGGGACGTGCGCATCGCCGGCGGCATCGCCGTCTTCTTCGGCCTCTCCGCGCTGTTCCACTTCGTCGTCGCGTCGCCGTGGTTCTTCCCGCGCTACGCGGCCGGGCTGCTCGCGCAGCGCAACATCTTCCGCTGGGTCGAGTACTCGCTCAGCTCGTCCGTGATGATCGTCCTGATCGCCCAGATCCTCGGCGTGACGGACGTCACCGCGCTCGTCGCCCTGTTCGGGGTCAACGCGTCGATGATCCTGTTCGGCTGGCTGCAGGAGAAGTACGAGACGCCGGGCGCGGGCATGCTCCCCTTCGTCTTCGGCTGCATCGCGGGCATCGTCCCGTGGGTCGCGTTCCTGATCCTGATCCTCGAGCCGAACGCGCCCGGCGGCAACGAGATCCCCGGCTTCGTGTACGGCATCCTCGTCAGCCTGTTCGTCCTCTTCAACTGCTTCGCCATCGTCCAGCTGCTCCAGTACCGCCGGGTCGGGAAGTGGGCGGACTACCTGCGCGGCGAGTGGGCGTACATCGTGCTCAGCCTCGTCGCGAAGTCGGCCCTCGCCTGGCAGATCTTCGGCGGCACCCTGATCCCGCCCGAGTAGGCGCGCGCCGCCGGGGCGGCCACGATGCGGGACCGGCGCCGGGACGGGGAATGGGCCGGTGCCGGGCGACGTTCCCGACCCCGGAAGCACACGACCCCCGGAGCACCCATGTCCATCGACCTCACCGGCCCCATCCAGAACGTCATCGACGGCTCGCTCGAGCGCGCCGGCCGCGCCTGCGCCGTCGG
>CAIQOY010000285.1 GCA_903873565.1 uncultured Actinomycetes bacterium | reverse complement strand
GCAGGCGGTCTTCCGCGTCAGGGCGGTGGGCCCCGGGGGCGTGTCCGCGTTCTCGAACCGCGTCGTCGTGACCCCGTCGCGCGCCCGCATCGCCGGCTGATCCTCGCCTCCGGCTAGGGTATCCCGGAACACGGGAGGGCCAGTATGGCGACGTGCGGCGAGGCGGCGATCCGCCTGCTCGAGCAGTACGGGGTGGACACCGTCTTCGGGATCCCGGGCGTGCACACGCTCGAGTACTACCGCGGCCTCGCGGACTCCCCGATCCGCCACGTCACGCCCCGCCACGAGCAGGGCGCCGGCTACATGGCCTGCGGCTACGCCCGGGTCACGGGGCGACCCGGGGTCTGCATCCTGATCACCGGCGCGGGGCTCACGAACGCCGCCACCGCGATCGCCACGGCCCACCACGACTCGCTGCCCCTGCTGGTGCTGTCGAGCGACACCCAGACCGCGGACGCGCGCAGGGGCCACGGCGCCCTCCACGACCTCCCCGACCAGCCGGCCTTCATGGCCACGATCACGGGCCTGACGATCGAGGTCGCCGATCCCGCGGACCTGCCCGACGCCTTCGCCCGCGCCTGGGAGGCGCTCACCGCCCGGCGCCCGCGCCCCGTTCACATCAGCGTCCCCCTCGACGTCCTCGCCCGGCCCGCGGCGGGCGACGCCCGCCTGCCCGACCGCTCCGCCCCGCCTGCGCCCGACGCGGCGCTGATCGCCGAGGCCGCCGATATCCTCGCCCGCGCCGAGCGCCCGATGCTGCTCCTCGGCGGCGGGGCCGCCGGTGCGCAGGCGGAGGCGATCGCCCTCGCGGAGCGGCTCGGGGCGCCCGCCACCTCCTCGATCGCCGGCCGCGGGATCGTCCCCGACGCCCACCCGCTCGGCCTCGGCGCCACCGCCACCATCGGCCCGGTCCACGCGGCCCTCGCGAGCGCCGACGCCGTGGTCGCCGTGGGCACGGAGTTCTCCGAGACGGACTACTTCTACGCGCCCGGCTTCGAGCCGCCCGCCTTCACGGGCGACCTGATCCGGATCGACATCGACCCGGGCCAGCTGCAGAAGCGGCGGCCGGCGCGCGTGGCGATCGAGGCGGATGCGGCGCTGGCCATGGCCGCGCTCGAGGCGGCGCTGGCGGAGCGCGGCCGCGACGGGGCGGGGGGCGCCGAGCGCGCCCGCGCCCTGCGCGAGGATCCGGCGGGCTGGGAGGGCCTGGAGGAGTTCCGGGGGGTGGCGGACGCGCTGATGGCGGCCCTCCCCGAGGACGGCGTCCTCGCGGTCGACTCGACGCAGCCCGCCTACGCCGCCGCGCACCTGTGGCGCTCGACCCGGCCCAACGCGTACCTGCCCTACGGCGGGTTCGGGACGCTCGGCCCGGCGCTGCCGATGGCGATCGGCGCGAAGCTCGGCGCGCCGGAGCGGCCGGTGGTGGCCCTGGCCGGCGACGGCGGGTTCCTGTTCACGGTCCAGGAGCTGGCCACCGCGGTCGACCTCGGCCTGCCCCTCGCGATCGTGCTCTGGCAGAACCACGGCTACGGCGAGATCCTCGACTCGATGGAGCGCGCCGACGTGCCCCCCGTCGGCGTCGACACCACGGCCCACGACTACCTGCGGATCGCCGAGGGCTTCGGCTGTCGCGCCGTCCGCGCCGAGTCCCTCGACGCCCTGCCGGCCCTCGCCGCCGAGGCCTTCGCCGGCGACCGGCCGACGCTGATCGAGGTCGTCGCCGAGCGCGTCGCACCGGGCTCCCTGCCCGTGCGCTGAGGCGCGCGGTGCGCTGGTACGGTGGGCGCGTGTCCGGCCGGACCCCCCGTCTCGCCCTCCTGGCCGCGTTGGCCCTGCTCGTCCTCGCGGCCCCGGCCGCCGCGGCCCCGATGGTGCCGTGGCGCCTCGTCGACGAGCGCCCGCACGACCGGGAGGCGTACACGCAGGGCCTCGTGGCGCACGGCGACGTCCTGCTCGAGAGCACGGGCGGCTACGGCGCGTCGAGCGTGCGCCGCGTCGACCCCGCCACGGGGCGGGTGCTGAAGCGGGTCGCCCTGGCGGACCGGTACTTCGGGGAGGGGCTGACCGTGCACGGCGGGCGCGCCGTGCAGCTGACCTGGTTCGAGGGGCGGGTGCTGTTCTGGGCACCGGGCACGCTCGCCGCCCGCGGGGCGCGGGCCTACGCGTGGGAGGGGTGGGGCCTGACCACCGACGGCACGTCGCTAATTGCCTCCGACGGCACCGACACGCTGCGCTTCCTCGACCCCGTCACCTTCGCCGTGCGCCGCACCGTGGCGGTGCGCGACGGGTCGATCGCCGTGCCGTTCCTCAACGAGCTCGAGTACCGCGACGGCATCGTCTGGGCGAACGTCTACCGGTCCGACCGCATCGCCCTGATCGACCCCGCGTCGGGTCGGGTGCGGGGCTGGCTCGACATGGCGCGCCTCAGGTCCCGCCTCGACGGGCAGGGCGAGGTCCTCAACGGCATCGCCCGGGATCCCGTCACGGGGCACATGGCCGTGACGGGCAAGCTCTGGCCGCGGCTGTTCGCGATCCGACTGGCCGGGAAGGTGCCGGCCTAGGCCAGCTCGAAGCGGATCGGCAGCGCGCCGACCTGCAGCGTGCTGGCCCCGAACGCGTGCAGCTTCTCCCTGCCCTCGACGATCGTGAGGAAGTGGTTGCCCGCCAGCTGGCCGGCCTTCGAGGCGAAGCAGCACGGCCCGTACGGGAACAGGAGCTCGCACTCGGAGATGCCGCCGGGGTACCAGAGGATCTCGCCGGGGGCCGGGTGGCTGGTCGCGTCCTCGAAGGGCACGCCGAGGTCGAAGTCGCCGAGCGAGATCCAGCAGGACTCGCCGCTCCAGCGCACGTGGATCAGCTTCTGATCGTAGGGCAGGAGCTTCAGGAAGGCCGCGCACGTCTGCGGCGACTTCTCGGGCTCCATCCGGGCCAGGAACTGCACGTCCCCGCTCGTGATCCTGATCATCTGCTCGGCCATCGCCGTTCCCCCTCCGTCGGACCGGGGCATCATTGCGGACCGGGCTACGGGGCCAGGCGCTCGAGGCCGGGCACGCGGTCCAGCCCGCGGTCGAACGAGGCCACGACGGGTGGGCCGTCGAGCAGCGCCGTCGCGGCGAGGACGGCATCAGGCAGCTCGATGCGGTGCTCGACATGCAGCGCGAGCGCGGTCGAGAGGAGGTGGATATCGGCCACGATCGCGGGCAGCGTGAGGACGTCGAGGAGGCAGCGCACGATCCGCTCGCGGGTGTACCCGTACGGACCGCCGAGGACGAACGCGGTCTCGAGGAGGACCAGCGGCTCGAGCAGGAGCCTGCGGGGGCCGTGCAGCAGATCCGTCGCCTGGCGCGCGGGGTCATCGTGGTCACGGGTGATGTGGCGGATGAGGATGTTCGTGTCCACGTAGGCGCTCACGTGGGATCGTCGTCCTCGGGCTGCCAATCCGGGGACTCGCGGCGCACCTTCGCCTCCCAACGCCGGCGGTGGCCCTCGTCGATCAGGCGCTGCCGCTCCTCATCCGACATCGTGCGGACCTCCTCGGGAACGGGCACGCGCTCGAGCTCGTCCAACGGGATGATGCGCTCCATCGTGACCTTCTCCCCGAGCATGGAGATCAGCACCGCGTCCCCCGGCTCGAGTCCCATGAACTCGCGCACGTTCTTGGGGACGGTCATCTGGCCCTTGCTCGTGACCCGCGCGATCATGGCGCCACCCGGGTTGCGCTTCCTGCGGGGCCCCTGCTGCATGTTCCTTACGTTATCAGGAACGTAAGGAATCGTGTTCCCGGTGGTCTCCATGCCGCCAGCGTCTGCGAGGATGCCCGCGCCGATGGCGCGCGCACCCCACCCGGACCCCGACGCCCTCTCGCCGCAGACGCGCGCCGCGCTCGCGGGGCTGCCCGGCAACAACGTCTTCCTGGCGCTCGCGCACGCGGATGCCGCGTTCGCCCCGCTGATGGCGCTGACGGCCAGCCTCTGGAACGACGCCGACCTGACGCCACGGAGGCGCGAGCTCGCGATCCTGCGCACGGCGCGCCTGCTCGGCTCCGACTACGAGTGGATGCACCACGTCGAGGTGGCGCGGATGGTCGGCATCGCGGAGGTGGAGATCGCGGCGATCGACGCGGGCGACCTCGACGCGGGTGGCTTCGCCGCCGACGACCGCCTGCTCCTCGACGCGGTGCCGGCGATCCTCGAGCGCCGCCGCACCGACGACGCCGCCTTCGCGGCCCTGCGCGACGCGATCGGCCTGCGCCAGGTCGTCGAGCTGCACCTCGTGGTGGGCCTGTACGCGACGATCGCCGCCGTCGTGGCCGACCTCGACGTCGCACCCGACGCCCGCTCGGGCGCGTTCGAGCTCGAGCACGGCGCGCGCGGCCCGCTGCTCGGGGGCTAGGCCGGGCTCAGATCAGCCGCTTGGGGCGCTCGACCGCGTCGCCGCGGCCCACGATCACCTCGGCCACCATCGCCGGCGGGAACAGCCCGTGGTCGACGACGCCCGGCACGGAGCCGAGCCAGGCGTCGAGGGCCTCCGGCCCGCCGACGGCGCCCGTGTAGTCGGCGATCACGCCGCCGTCGGGGCTCGGGGGCACGTCGCGCAGCTCGACGTCGCGCAGGCGCCGCAGCGTGCCCGCGAGGCCGAAGGGCACGAGCTCCAGCGGGACGGGCGGCCGGATCCGGCTGACCAGCTTGGACGAGTCGGCGATCACGACGAAGCGGTCCGCCGCCGCGGCCACGATCTTCTCGCGCGTGTGGGCCGCGCCGCCGCCCTTGACCAGCCACCAGTCGGGGGCGATCTGGTCGGCGCCGTCGATGGCGATGTCGAGGTGGTCGACCTCGGCGGCGTCCTCGACCTCGAGGCCGAGGGCCCGGGCGGCCTCCTCGGTCTGGGGCGAGGTGGCGACGCAGCGGATCGAGAGCCCGCGCGCGGCGAGGGCGGGCAAGAGGTGCGCGACCGTGGAGCCCGTGCCGAGCCCCACGCGCATGCCGTCCTCGACCAGGAGCGCGGCGGCCTCTGCGGCGATCCGCTTCTCGGTCTCGGCGTCCATCGGGCACACCCTACCGCGATGAAGCGTCAGCCCGCTGCGGCGCGGTCCGCGAGGATCACCGACGCGGGCGCCTCGACGCGCCCGGCGGGGATGCCGTGGTCGCCGGCCATGAGGCGCTGCAGGGGCTCGCGCTTGTCCTCGCCGGTGACGAGCCACAGGAGCAGGCGCGTGCGGGCCAGCGCCGGGTAGGTGAGGGTCATGCGCAGCGTGCCCTGGTACTCGTGCCCCGTGACCGCCACCATCCGGTCGTC